>CANGSN010000043.1 GCA_947455805.1 Planctomycetota bacterium | reverse complement strand
GGTCGAGGCCGAAGCGCGCGAGGTACTTGCGCAGCCGGTCGGCGTCGTTGGCGGTGGCGCGCTTCTGCCGCGTGACCGCGAACAGTTCGCGGCCGGCGGCCGACAACGAGCGCGCACTGCGGCAGCAACGCACGACCTCGGCCAGCTGCACGCGGTCGAAGCGATCGAGCGCAGCGAGCCGTTCGTCGCCGAGCACCGAGCGCAGCAGGTCGTCGTCCGCCTCGGCGCCGCGCGCGCCGTCGCCACCGTCGGTCCCCGCCGCCGCGAACGGCTCGTCGCGGCGCCAGTCGCTGCGCAGGCGCGCGATCTCGCCGTCGACGTCGACCTCGGAGATGCGCCCGCTTTCGGCCAGCGTGCACAACCGCGTGATGCTGCCGTTGAGGTCGCGGAAGTTGCCGTGCCACGCCGCCGCGGTCGACGTCGCGAAGTCGAGGTAGCGCCGCCGCGCCTCGGCCGAGAAGTGCACGCGCCGCCCGACCTGCTGCGACCAGCGCTCGAGTTCGTGTTCGACGTTGGGCTCGAGGTCCTCGATGCGATCGCGCAGGCCGGGCAGCCGGAACGTCCACAGGTTGATGCGCGCCAGCAGGTCCTCGCGGAACGTGCCGCGCGCGACCGCGCTGCCGAGTTCGCGGTTGGTGCCGGCGATCAGCTGGAAGTCGCTGGCCACGTCCTTGTCGCTGCCGAGCGGCAGGAAGCGCTTGTCCTCGAGCGCGCGCAGCAGCATCGCCTGCTCGTCGAGGCCGAGTTCGCCGATCTCGTCGAGGAACAACAGGCCACCATCGGCGGCGCGCAGCAGGCCGGGCCGGTCCTGCAGCGCACCGGTGAACGCGCCGCGCTTGTGGCCGAACAGCGTCGAGTGGGCACCATCGCCGCGGATCGTCGCGCAGTTGACCTCGACGAACGGCCCCGCCAGCTGGCTGCGCTGCTTCTTCAGCTCGTAGATGCGTTTCGCCAGCTGCGACTTGCCGGCCCCGGTCGGCCCCATCAGCAGCATCGGCGCCTTCGACACCGGTGCCACGCGTTCGACCCGCGTGATCAGGTCCTCGAACGCGCGGCTCTGCGTGCGGATGCCCGACTTCAGCAGCGACTGCGCCGCGGCGCGTTCCTGGGCGAAGCGCTGCGCGATGCGGTCGAAGCGCGACAGGTCGAGGTCGATGATCTGCCACGTGCCGGGGATCTTCTTGTTCGCCGGCGGCGGCCCGGTCTGCAGCAGCCGCGCCGGGAAGTGGCGCGTCTCGGTCAGCAGGAACAGGCAGATCTGCGCCACGTGCGTGCCGGTCGTCATGTGCACCAGCAGGTCGTCGCGGCCCGGTTCGAACGCGAGCTCCTGGCTGATGCCGTAGAGGCGGTCGAACACCTGCTCGAAGTCCCACGGATCGCGCACGCCGAAGTCGCAGCGCTCGACCTTGGTCTCCGGCGACACCAGCGCGATGTCCTCCAGGACCTGGTCGTAGAGCTTGCTGAAGCGGCGGTCGGTCATCAGCACGAGCCGCGACACCAGCAGGTCGTCGTGCTGGCACATCGCCACGTTCGGCCGCCAGATCCCCCAGCGGTCGGCGCCGCCGCGGTCGAGCTGGGCGCCGAGGAAGCTGACGACGGTGTAGCCCTTGGACTTGGCCATTGGGCTATGGACTTAGCGGATACGCTAGCTCCGGTCGAGCCACGCGCCATGGGGCGAGACAGGGCCTGTCGCCGGAAACCCCTTGGGAACGGCCACTAACGAGCGGGCTCCGAAATCCTGCGGCGACTGGCACGGCCGATGCTCTAGCGGGCCCGTCGCGACGCGCGATCGGTGGCGACGAAGCACACCGACCCGCCCGCCCACTCCAACCGAGTTCCCACCATGGCCAACAAGAACCTGTTCCGCAGCCTGTTCGGCGCCCTGCTCGGCAAGGCTCCGACCACCAACGAAGCCGGTGGCGCCGCCTACGTGCGGACGAACGAGCAGCTGCTCGCGCAGTTCGCGGCCACCGGTTGCCTGCGCGACACCTACTACACCGACGCCGAGAAGCAGCTGCAGCAGCTGACCGGTGCGGCGTTCGGCGCCGATCCGGTGTTCGTCGCCAAGACGGCCGTGTTCGCCCGCGAGCAGGGCCTGATGAAGGACACGCCGGCGCTGCTGTGCGCGGTGCTGGCGTTCCGCGACACCGCCCTGCTGGCGCGCGTGTTCGATCGCGTCTGCGACAACGGCAAGATGGTGCGCAACTTCGTGCAGATCGTGCGGTCCGGCCAGATCGGCCGGAAGTCGCTCGGCACGGCGCCGAAGCGCCTCGTCCAGCGTTGGCTGGCGAAGTGCTCGGACGCGCAGCTGCTGTCGGCGTCGGTCGGCAACGCGCCGTCGCTGGCGGACGTCGTCAAGATGGTGCACCCGAAGCCGACGGACGGCGCGCGCAGCGCCTTCTACGGCTGGTTGCTCGGCAAGACGCACGACGCGGCGGCGCTGCCCGACGCGGTGAAGAAGCTGGAGGCGTTCCGCGCCGGCGAGCTCGCCAGCGTGCCGGACGTGCCGTTCCAGCTGCTGACCTCCAAGGACCTGGGCCGTGAGCACTGGATCGCGATCGCCAAGAACGCGAGCTGGAACACGGTCCGCATGAACCTCAACACCTTCCATCGCCACGGCGTCTTCGACGACCGCAAGGCGACCGAACACGTCGTGGCCACGTTGCGCGATCGCGCGGCGATCCAGCGCGGCCACGCCTTCCCCTACCAGATCATGACCACGCTGAAGCACCTCGAGGACGGCATCCCGCGCGAGATCCGTGCGGCGCTGCACGACGCGCTCGAGACGTCGGTGGACCGCGTCCCGCACCTGCCGGGCAAGGTCTACGTCGCCGTCGACGTGTCGGGATCGATGCAGTCCCCGGTCACGGGCAACGCCCGCGGCAACACGTCGGTGGTGAAGTGCCTCGACGTCGCGGCGCTGTTCGCGGCGGCGATCCTGCGGCAGAACCCGAAGGCCGAGCTGATCCCGTTCCACGATCGCGTGGTGCCGTTCGCAGCGAAGGCCAAGGACCCGGTGTTCAAGACGGCGGCGCGCCTCGCGGCCCTGCCGTCGGGCGGCACCGACTGCAGCACGGTGCTCGCCCTGTTGAACGAACGGGGCGCGCGCGGCGACTTCGTCATCTACGTCAGCGACAACCAGTCGTGGTGCGGCACGCGCGGCGTGGCCGGCGCGACCGGCATGCTGACGGAGTGGCGGCGCTTCAAGGTGCAGAACCGCGAGGCGAAGCTCGTCTGCATCGACCTGCAGCCATACGCGACGGTGCAAGCTCCGGAGGGCGACGACGTGATCCACGTCGGCGGCTTCTCGGATCAGGTGTTCGAGGTCCTGCGCGCGGTCGCCGAAGGCGGTCTCGCGGCGGACCTCTGGGTGGATCGCATCGACAAGATCGCGGTCTGATCGCTTTCGGGCGCGAATGCTGCCGGGACTACATCCGAAAACTGTCCGTCTCGGCGACCACTCGTCGCGCCCACTTCTTCTTCCATGCTCTTTGGTCGGCGAATGCCGGTGGGACTACAGATTTCGACTCTGAAGATGCGGGTGCGAATCCCGCCGTGCGCGAGCACGTAGCTCAATCAGTAGAGCATCCGTCTCACCTCTCCTCGTCGTCGACCGTTTCTTCTTCCATCGCGGAATGCGAACGGGACTCCATCGGGTCGTCGGTTCAACTCCGACCGGGTCCACCACATGGGCCCGTAGCTCAGTCGGTAGAGCAGAATGGCTGCAACGGCGACGCGGCAGCCATCGTCTCGTCCTTCCTCGTCCGCGGTGACTTCTCCTTCGCGGCGAATGCCGGTGCGACTCCATGTCCAATGCCGGCTCGAAACCGGCCGTCGCACGCAAGTGCGGCGAAGTCTCACCACCTCTCGTCGCCGCACTCTTTCGCAGACTCTGCAGACAGCAAGCACATGACTCTCCACGAACACATCGAAACCGGCCGCGCGCCCATCAAGGCGTGGATCCGCGGCGTGCTCGCCGACGAGAAGGCGATCCAGCAGCTCCGCAACGCGGCGTTGTTGCCGATCGTCCACCACCACGTCGCCGCGATGCCGGACGTGCACTACGGCATCGGCGCCACCGTCGGCTCGGTGATCCCGACCCTCGGCGCGATCATCCCGGCCGCGGTCGGCGTCGACATCGGCTGCGGCATGATGGCGGTGCGCACGTCGTTGACGGCGAGCGACCTGCCCGACGACCTCAAGGGCTTGCGCAGCGAGATCGAGCGCGTGGTCCCGCACGGCCGCACCGACCAGGGTGGCCGCGGCGACCGCGGCGCCTGGCACGACTTGCCGGCCCGGGCCGAGAACGCGTGGAAGCACTTGCGCGGCGAGTACGAGCAGCTGATCGCGAAGCACCCGCGGCTCGACCGCGGGGCGACCGCCCAGCACCTCGGCACGCTCGGCAGCGGCAACCACTTCGTCGAAGTCTGCCTCGACGAGGCGCAGCGCGTCTGGGTCATGTTGCACAGCGGCTCGCGCGGCGTCGGCAACCGCATCGGCACGCACTTCATCGAACTCGCGAAGAAGGACATGCGCCGGCACGTGCACAACCTGCCGGACATGGACCTCGCGTACTTCACCGAAGGCGCCGAGCACTTCGACGACTACGTGTTCGCCGTCGACTGGGCGCAGCGCTTCGCGCGCACGAACCGCGACCTGATGATGGCCGCGGTGCTCGGCGCGATGCAGCGCATGCCCGAGTTGCCGAAGTTCACGCACGGCGAAGTCGCGGTGAACTGCCACCACAACTACGTGCAGAAGGAGGAGCACTTCGGTGCTTCGGTGTTCGTGACCCGCAAGGGTGCGGTGCGCGCCGGCCTCGGCGAGCTCGGCATCATCCCGGGCTCGATGGGTGCGCGTTCGTTCATCGTGCGCGGCAAGGGCAACCCCGACAGCTTCCACTCGTGCAGCCACGGGGCCGGTCGCGCCATGTCGCGCGGCGAGGCCACGCGCCGCTACACGGTCGAGGACCACGTGAAGGCGACCGAAGGTGTCGAGTGCCGCAAGGACGCCGACGTCATCGACGAGACGCCGATGGCCTACAAGGACATCGACGCGGTGATGGCGGCGCAGCAGGATCTCGTCGAGATCGTGCACACGTTGAAGCAGGTCGTCTGCGTGAAGGGCTGAACGATGATCCGACTCGATGGTTCGATGGGCGAAGGCGGTGGCCAGGTGCTGCGCACGTCGCTGTCGTTGGCGATGGTGACGGGCCAGGGCTTCGTCATCGAGCGCATCCGCGCCGGCCGCGAGAAGCCCGGCCTGAAGCGCCAGCATCTCGCCGCGGTGCAAGCCGCGGCGCAGCTGTGTTCTGCCACCGTCGAAGGCGCCGAGCTCGGCAGCCTGCGGCTCGCGTTCCGTCCGGGCCCGGTGACGCCGGGCGACTACCGCTTCGCCATCAGCACCGCCGGCAGCGCCATGCTCGTGCTGCAGACGGTGCTGCCGGCCCTGTGGCAGGCGAACGCACCGTCGTCGGTCGAACTGGTCGGCGGCACGCACAACCCGCTGGCGCCGTCGTTCGACTTCCTCGAGCACGCGTTCTCGCCGGTGGTCCGCACCATGGGTGCGCCGCTGCAGCTGACCATGCGCCTGGCCGGCTTCTTTCCCGCCGGCGGCGGCCAGGTCCGCGCCGAGGTCGCGCCGGCGACCTGGCAGGCGCTCGATCGCCTGCAGGCCGACGCGCCGCCGATCGTGCACGCGCGCATCCTGACCTCGCAGATCCCGTCGCACGTGGCGCAACGCGAACGCACGGTGCTGTGCCAGCGCCTGCGGATCGCCGCCGACGCGGTGCGCATCCTCGATCGCTGCTCGCCCGGCCCCGGCAACGCGCTGGTCGTCGTGCTGGCCCGCCAGGGCGGCGGCGAAGTCGTCACCGCGCTCGGCGAACGCGGCGTGCCGGCCGAGGACGTCGCGCATCGCGCCGCCGACGAGGTCGAAGAACTGCGCGCGGCCGACGTGCCGGTCGGTCCACATCTCGCCGACCAGCTGCTGCTGCCGATGGCGCTGGCCGGCGGCGGCGTGTTCCGCACGGTCGAGCCGACGCTGCACACGACGACCAACGCCGAGGTCATCGGCCGCTTCCTGCCGGTGCGCTTCGACGTGCGCGAAGATCGGAGCGGTGACCGCAAGACCTGGGTGATCGAAGCACGCCGCGCCTGAGGCGCTGCACGCGAACGCACGGTCAGTCCGGGAAGCCCGGCAGGCCATCGATGCTGAGCCCGTTCTTCTCGCGCACGTAGCTGTCGATGCCGGCAGCACCCTTCTTGTCGCACCACTTGCCCATCTGGTCGCGTCCGCCCTCGTGCCGGTAGAGCGGCACGCCGAAGCCGCACGAGTCGCCGATGCGCGTGACGTCGACGCGCACGATCGAACGGGTGCCGAGCTCGCGACCCGGGAACCGCGCGCGCAGCTCGGCGAAGCGCGCATGCTGCTTCGTCACCACCTCGCCGCGGCCGTGCAGCCGCACGATGCGCGGCGCGCCTTCGAACGCGCACAGCATGACGCAGATGCGGCCGTTCTGGCGCAGGTGCGCGATCGTCTCGATGCCGCTGCCGACGCGGTCCAGCCAGGCGACCTCGTGCGGACCGAGCACGACCAGCGGGTCGCCACCCTTCGGCGAGCAGTTGACGTGCCCACCGTCGCCGCTCGGCGCCGTCGCCACGAAGAACATGCGCTGCGCGCCGATCCAGGCGCGCAGGTCGTCGTCGATCGCTGCATGCAGCTTGCCCATTGCCGCATCATGACAAGAATCGCCCCACAAGGTGAACCAGGTTGCTCAGTCACTCAGAACCTTGAGGAGTGGCGCGAGAGGCCCGAGAACCTACACTGGGCCGCAGGCGTCGTGCCCAAGCGGAGCTAGGGCCACACCTCCGCGCTTGACAGATCTCGCGTCGTTCGAGATTTGGAGACCACCCCCGCACGGCGGGAACAGGAGTGCCCCAGTGCGCCTATAACGGCGCATAATCGTCCGATTCTTCATCTCTTCATCGCGACTTTGGCTTGACGAGTGCTTGGTCAACGTCGATCTCGATCCAATCGAGGTCATTTTCGGAAACCCCGAAGATCGAAGAGTCGTTCTTTCCTTGCTTGCGCCTCTCTAGGAACAGCCGAATCTTCTCGGCACGCTCGTTCGGTGCACCCGAATTAAATTGTATTAGCTTCTCGGCGATGTAGACATCGCGAGCATCTAGAAATGATGATTCGGCCCTCTCGAGCTCGGGATCTGGCGGGTCAATGATAACAAGAACATCACTCCTTCGCCCATGCAGCTTTCGGCCACTGGATGACAACAAGAACTTGTTTGCGCCGACCCTCTTCATGAAGTCGACTCCACCCTCGACGACCAAGAGGCCCCGGCCCTTTTCAAGGTGTTCGGCAGCCACGACACGCAGGCGCTGCGCGAACTTTGCATCCAACTCTTCGAGAACCCGAGACCAATCTCCTGCTCCGACCTGCATACTCCGCACCTTCTGCTCAAAATCTGCAGCCTGCAGGAGAAAGATGTACTTAGCCTCACTTTGTAGCTCTGCAGGTGCTGCCAAGAGATGGCCAGCAAAGGGATCATCTTTTTCTTCCACATTTCCAGTCTCGGAGCCCGGCTGCTGGACCCCACCCCCGGCTCGGACCCTCTCCGAGGACACGCTACTCTCATTCGCCGGGGGGCGAAAACCCTCATCAGCTCCTTGCCCATCAGCCCTTTCCAGGTGAGGCGAGCTGCATCTATCAGCCGTCAGGATGAGCAGCCCGAGAAGCAGCAATGCGGGAACCACCAAGATCCATCGAGACTGCAGCAGCATAGGTCACGGAGGAGTGGAGCAGTCGTAGCAACCAAAGCGGAAGCGAATCTCGAAAACGGTTCTGTTCTTGGAATCCTTAAGCGTCGCGAATCGATCGAAGTCTCCGGCGCCACAGCTGTTTCCCGCAGCACCTGGAGTACAATCTACATTCACGCCCGGTGCACCCGCGCAGACGAACACTGCCGGGGTGTAGGATACCCCATCCAGCTTCGCTTCCATACAAGCGCCCCCCAAGCATGAGGATGCGCAGCTGACTGCTGTCACCACAACCCTGATCGGAGCATAAGTGCATTGTCCAGGCCCAGGACAAATGGTGGCTTCACCTGCTTGACGGAGACAGATGCCAGGAGCCGCCAGTCGCCCCCCCGGAATCGAACCGAGCACCGCAGTAACACAGGACACTTGGCCCTGCCCCTGAATAAAGCAGGTGCCACTTGCAGTCACAACATCATACCTGTTCGTGACTTCGCATTCACAAGGGTTCTGCGCGACCCCGCAGACAGCAATCCACAGGATCACAAACATACGGCCAAGAGCAGAGACCATGATCCAACTCCTTTTCCAGGGGACAGGGGACAGGGTATCGACACGATCCGCCACCGTCAAGTAGGCATCGAAGATCCTTCCGGGATCCTGGCCAATCGACACTTGGCGGTCATTCAAGCCAAGAGGTTGCTATAGAGACTTGGCTTGGAACGATCGAGATCGCCCAATGCACCCCTACGCGAACATTTTGGCAAGCGCCACCCTTCTTGCCGGCTTCGTCGGCGCCCAGACCCACGAGCCCGCGCGCGATCCACTGGCGCGCTACCAGGAGTGCATCGCGCGGCTGGCGTTCCGCTA
Organism: Planctomycetota bacterium; assembly: GCA_947455805.1. Lineage (GTDB taxonomy): Bacteria > Planctomycetota > UBA1135 > UBA1135 > UBA2386 > UBA2386. Next base: position 4,351 of record CANGSN010000043.1, on the reverse strand, counting down.
CCACACGATCGGGCGGCAGCGCCTGGCGACCCTGCAGGACGACAAGGCCCTGCAGCAGCTCGCCGCCGACTACCAGAAACCGCAGGCCGAGGCCGAGTATGCGCGCTACACGATCGCCTCGATCCTCGGCCGCTCGTTCGACTCGGCGCCGTTCGTCGAGCCGCTGACGACGCTGCGCCTCGGCCAGCAGAAGCCCGCCGACGCCTGGCTGTGGGTGCAAGCGCTGCGCGTGCTGACCGACCACAACGGGGAACTCGACGTGCAGGGCGTCGCCGCCGAAGCCAAGCAGGCGTGGCAACGCGCGGCGGCGATCGCGGCGATCGGCAGCAGCAAGCGCGGCAACGTCACCGCTGCCATCAAGCCGGCGTGTGCGGCGTTCCCGAAGAAGGACGGCGAACGCATGCTGCTGCTCGGCGCGATGACGTTCGCGCTGTGGGAGACGCGCGCGCGCGTCAACGACGCCGAGTATCGCGAGGCGCTGACCGCCTACATCGGCCTGCTCGATCCGAAGGTCGGGCTGTCGAAGCTCGGCAAGGTGCAGATGGCGCGCACGCTGCAGGCGATCCTGAAGGCGCCGGCGGCGTTCGAGGACCCGGCCTCCTGGCTGCAGGTGCTGGCGCGCGGTGACGTCAAGAAGACCACGTCGCAGACCTCGGCGGCGCCGAGCTTCTTCGGCATCGGCGGCGACGGCGAGCGCTTCTGCTACGTCATCGACCTGTCCGACTCGATGGGCAAGAAGGTGCCGAAGGAGCACAAGGGCCCGATCACCGGCGAACGGAAGAAGCCGAAGAACGCAGTCCTCGACGAGAGCGACCTGCCCTGGCACAAGATCGACACGCGCTGGGACCTCGCGCGCGAGCAGCTGCGCATCTCGCTGTCGCGCCTCTCGCCCGACCAGTGGTTCTGCATCGTCTGGTTCGGTTCCGAAGCCGGCACGTTGGCGGCGACCAAGGGCCTGGTGAAGGCGACGCGCGCCAACATCGACAAGGCGATGGGCGAGCTCGACAACATCAAGCTCGGCGAAGCCGACCCGGTGATCGCTCCGGACGGCCGGCTGCGCGGCCGCACCAACCTGCACGGCGGCCTGCGCCGCGCCTTCGCGGTGCACTCCGGCGGGTTGTCGATGGACGCCGCCTACGTCGACGAGAAGGCGCTCGCCGACGGCTGCGACACGATCTTCCTGCTCTCCGACGGCGCGCCGTCGGCCGACGACTTCCAGATCAACGACCGCGACTACGGCGAGGAACAGGTCGTCGTCGACGTCGAATACGGCGCCGCCGCCGCCCGTTCGCCCCGCCTCGACTACTACGGTCCCTACATCCTGGACGAGTGGATCGTCGAGGACGCACGCCGGATGAACACGTTCCGCCGCATTCGCATCCACTGCATCGGGCTCGGCGAGGCCAACCTGAGCCTGCTGCGCAGCCTCGCTGGCGTCGGTGGCGGCGAGACGTTCGTCGTGGGCCAGCAGCGAGCACCCGCCAACGCCGGTGGTGGCGGTGGCGGTCTGAAGAAATGACGGCCACTGCCTCCACCCGCACGCCGAGGCGAACCCGCTATCCTTCCGAGCCACCCAATCGCAGCGTTCGAGACACACACCCCATGACGAACTCGTCCCTTCTGGCCCTCTGCGGGCTCCTCCTCGCCACCACCAGTGCCCTGACGGCACAGACCACGGTCTCGGTGCCGTGCAACCTCGACAACACGCTCTACCAGAGCGCCACCGGCAATCTCAGCAACGGCAAGGGCCCGAGCGTCTTCAGTGGCGTCACCGCCACCGGCAGCATCCGCCGCGCTTTGCTGCGCTTCGACGTCGCCGGCACGCTGCCGGCCAACGCCGTGGTGCTGTCGGCGGTCGTCAACCTGAACGTCGTGCAGTCGACCGTCTTCCTGCCGACGCCCGCCACCGGCCACCGCGTGCTGCGGGCTTGGGGCGAAGGCAACTCGACGGCCAGCGGCCCTGGTGGCGGCGGCACGGCGGCAGCGACCGGCGATGCGACGTGGTTGCACACTTTCTGGTCGACGTCGTTCTGGACCACCCCCGGCGGTGACTTCGCCGCGGCCCCGAGCTTCACGCTGGCGATGCCCGGCCTCGGTGCCGGCAGCTCGAACCCGTCCGAGCAGGCGGCCGCCGACGTGCAGTCGTGGCTGAACAACCCGAGCCAGAACTTCGGCTGGCTGATCAAGATCGCCGACGAAACGGTGCCCTCCACCGCGCGCCGCATCTCGTCGCGCGAGAGCGCCACGACCCCGCCGACCCCGCCGACGCTGTCCGTCACCTACCTGCTGCCGGGCCAGGTCGGCATCGTCGGCATCGGCTGCCCGGTCGGCTCGGGCACGTTCCAGGACGCCTACGTCGGCACGCCGACCGGCGGCACGACGATCCAGATCGTCCAGACGAACGCTCCGGTCGGCACGATCGGCCTCAACTACCTGAGCCTCGGCGCCAACCCGGCCGGCGTGCCGTTGCTGCCGGGCTGCTCGATCTGGCTGCCGCTGTCGCAGCCGCTGATCGCGGGCAACGTGTTCCTGACGAACGCGGTAGGTGGCGCGACGTCGCCGTTCCCGCTGCCGAGCGGGTTCCCGGGCTTCCTGATCACCACGCAGGCGGTCGCGATCGATGCGTCGCCGCTCGGCTTCACGCTGAGCAACGCCGCGGTGCTCGTGCTGAACTGAGCCGGTTGCCCGCCGCGGTCGCTGGAGCTTCGGCTCGCGACCGCGGAACGGATCAGCGCCCGACGTCCATCAAGGCAGCGACGCGAAGAACTCGGCGTATTGCCGATCGTGGCGCCTTCTCGTGACGAGGTTCTCCTGGTCTGCGGCGAAGAACTCAGGTTCGTCGTAACGCGTGTACCAGATCACGACGGTGCGCGAGATCCCATCGTGGCAGGTGGAGTATGTGCCCCTCGCATACAGCCAATCGCTGTCGGGCAAGCCGACACGCTCGCGCGCCGCGTCCATGGCTCGGTCCACACCTGCCTTCGCAGCTTTGGCGCGCACAGCGTCTGAGTCTTGCATGGACGCGAACGCACTGTCGACGGCCACGAACCGGCCAGCATGGATGGAGCGTTGGATCGCGGTCGCACGCAGCGATTCCATCCGCTCGTAGACCTGCTTGCGCTCCGCTACCGAGGCCTGGACCAACGCATCCAACTGCGCGCGTTGCTCAGGAGTGAGCTCCTTGCCTTTGGTGTTGTACGAACGCTCCACATCACGCACGCTGACGAGCGCTCCCATGACCGACTCGTAGCGCGGTACGCCAGCAGCGGAGAACTTCCGCTCGAGGAATCCCTGCAAGGTCAAGACCGGCGCAGCAGCAACGGGAGCCGTCGCGACGGGAGCCTCCTGACGCAGCGGGACTGGCACAACAGCTTCGGGGACGACCGCACCAGCGGAGGAGGTCGCGCCAAGCGCTGCCTCAGGCTCCCCTCGGACCACTGGCTCCTGGGACGGTGCCGCAGGAGTCGCCGTCCATTGGATGATGGTCAGGAACACGATCGCCGCGGCACAGGCCGCGATCGCCGACGCCGTCAACTTGGGGGACTTCGTGAACGACATGCTCGATCCAGGGAAGCGATCCGCAACTCAGCGCGCGACCACCAGCGTCGCCGCCGCAGCATCGAAGCGGCGCACGCTCACCGGCGCGAACTCGACGGCCGTGCGAACCTCGAACGTGGTGGCGTCGCCCACTACCGGCACGGCGACGAAGCCCTGCTCGTCGGTCTGGCCGACGCCGCGCCGCAGGCCGGCGATTGTGCTGGCGACATGCAATGCCGCACACGGCGCGCCTTGTTCGTCGAGCACACGCAGCCGCACTTCGTCCATTGTCCGCAGCGCGACGTCGACGGCGACCACCGGCGCTTCGACCGCGACCTCGGTGGCGAGGCCGACCGCACCGAGGTGCGCGAACGGCTGGATCTCGTAGCGATCCGCCAGCAGGCCGCCGAGCTGGAACGTGCCACCCACGCCGCTCACGACCGTGCGCTGCAGGCGCGCACTGCGCACGACGATCGGCACGCCTTCGACCGGCAGGCCGCGTGGGTCGCGCACCGTGCCGCGCAGCGCGTGGCCGGCGGCGAGGGCGAGTTCGGGCACTGGCACGACGCCTTCGCTGCGTTCGCAGGCGAACGGCTCGCCGACGCCACTCATGCCGGCGAGGGCTTCCCCACTGCCGGGCGCGTGCACCAGCAGGTTCGCCGGCGACGTCGGCAGCAGCACGCGGAAGCGCCCGAACTCGTCGCTGCGCGCCCATTCGTCGCTGCCGATGGCGCGCACGAACGCGTTCGCCAGGGCCTTGCCGTCGCTGTCGTGCAGCGTGCCTTCGCCGAAGCGGCGCGCGCGCGGCGGCAGT
>CANGSN010000042.1 GCA_947455805.1 Planctomycetota bacterium | reverse complement strand
GGGCCGCGCTGCAGGTAGACGCGCAGGCTCGGCCCTTCGCCCTCGAGCCTCGGCACGAAGCGCAGGCTGTCGTCGCCGAATCGCACCGCGCTGAGGTCGGTCACCGTGCCCTGGCTGTGCACGAGGGCGGCGTGGCGGTCGCTCCACTGGATGCCCTTCGCTTGCACTTCCGCGGGGCCGGGCTTCGGCTCGTCGACGAGCGCGCGCGTGGTGATCTGGGCGGCGCCGCCGCCCTTCAGGGTCACGTGGAAGCCGACCAACTCGCTGCCCGAGCAGGCGGCGAAGGGGGCGACAACGGCGGCCAGGAACAAGAGGCGGGCGGGAAGGGGCATGGTGCAGGGCGGAAAAAGGATCGGTCGCAGAAAAAAGTGCGGCGGGCGGCGATCTTCTGCCGCCACAGCCCTTGGGGCGATCGGGTCGGGTTGAGCCCCTGCCGGTAGGGGTAACCGGGCTCAGGGGTGGTGACTAGTGGTTTCTGGTGGGTGGGCTGTGGGAGGCTGTGGTTGACAGTGGGTGGCGTCGTGATACAGTGCAGCGCGACATGGACGCAGCAGCGTCCCGGTCTCGGCGCAATGGTCACTTACTCGGGCAGCTCGGAGCACGGCCTGGACGACAAGGGCAGACTCGTTCTGCCCGGTCGGATCCTGGACGAGGTTCCGAAGAGCCAGTGGAAGTTCCACCTGACCGCCGGGCTCGACCGCTGCCTGCTCCTGCACGACGCCGAAGGGTTTCGTGAACTCGTCGACAAGATCGGGCGGGCAGTGCCTGGCAGCCGCGCTCACCGCGCTCTGTGTCGGCGATTTCTCGGTCACTCGGAGGCCGTCGAGCCTGACGGGAACCGGCGCATTCGCATTCCGGACCCGTTGCTCAAGTATGCGGGGCTCGCTCCTGGGCAACCCGTCGTTCTGGTCGGCACCGGTCGGGTCACCGAGATCTGGTCGGCGCAGCACCTGGACGAAGCGTTGGCCGAAGCGGGCTCCGACGAAGAGCAGCTCTTTGCCAGTTTGATGGGTCCTGCCCAACCATCGGTGACCACGGTCGGTCCGTGAGCACGACACGCGCGAGTTGATCGCCCCTTGGTCAGAGGGGTCGTTCGGCGACTGCTGCGGTGCGGTCTGAGGGATGCGGCGCATGAACGACGGCGACAGCAAGCTTGGCGGCGAGGGCGGTGACGGGTCTAGGCAACCCGTGCACCGCCCGGTGCTGCTCGGCGAGGTGTTGGCCGTCCTCGAGCTGCGTGCCGGATTGACGGTTGTCGATGGTACGGTCGGGGCCGGTGGGCACGCGAGGGCAATCGTGCAATCCATCGGTCCGGACGGGGTGCTGGTGGGGCTCGATCGGGACAGCGAGATCCTGGCTTCGGCGCGGGCGACCTTGTCGGTGGGGACCGACAAGGCGGCCGGCGCCGGGGCCAGGGTCTCGCTGCACCACCTTCCTCACTCGAGGATGCACGAGGCGTTGGCGGCGATCGGTCAGTCGCGCTGCGACCGCGTGTTGCTCGACCTCGGCGTGAGCTCACTGCAGTTGGACCGTCCCGAGCGGGGCTTTTCGTTCATGGCCGATGGGCCACTCGACATGCGGATGGACGCCGATGCGCCGGTCAGCGCCGCCGACTGGTTGGCAACGGTCGACGAGCAGGAGCTCGCCGACACGTTGTTCCAACTGGGGGACGAACGCTACAGTCGGCGGATCGCGCGCAAGCTCGTCGAAGTCCGCCGCCGCACGCCGATCGTCCGCACGTCCCAGCTCGCAGCCCTCGTCGTCGATGCCCTTCCCGGTGCCGCTCGTGGTGGTCGCATCCACCCGGCAACTCGAACGTTCCAAGCCATACGCATGCACGTCAACGACGAGCTCGGCGAGCTCGCGCGTGGCCTGCAGGCTGCGCACGACTGCCTGCGCCCCGGCGGCCGGCTCGCCGTCATCTCGTTCCATTCGCACGAGGACCGCGCGGTGAAGCACTTCCTGCGCGCGAAGTTCGACGTGCTGACGAAGAAGCCGATCGAGGCCACGCTGGCCGAGGTGCAAGACAATCCGCGTTCGCGCAGCGCCAAGCTGCGCTGCGCCGTGCGGCGGGAGGACGTCGCATGAGGTGGTTGCTCGCCGGCCTCCTGTTCGCGCTCGCCGTGTCGCTGGCGATCGGCACCGCGGCCTTGCGGGCGTCGAACACCTGCCAGCGTCATCAGGTCGAGCAGGCGTACCGCCAGGTCGGTGGTCGCATCGTCGAACTGCGCCGCTTGTCGGTCCGTCGTCTCGAGGTCGCGTCCACCGAGCAGCTCGCCGTACGCCACTGGCGCGCGCTGCGGGCCGAGTTCGACCGATCCGTGGAGTGGCGCCAATGATGCGCGGCGAACTGGCTCGGGTGCGCCTCGCGTTCGCCGGACTCGGCATCGTGCCGGTGTTCCTCGCGGGTTGGCTCGGCTGGTTGCAGGTGGTGCAAGCCGGCGAGATCGAACGGGGTGGGCGAGCGCCGCTCCGTCTCGTGCCGGAGACGGCCGATCGCCAGGCGCAACGCTCCGAGGCGTTGCCTGCCCCGCGCGGCACGATCGTCGATCGCAGTGGCGCCCTGCTGGCGCTCGACTGCGAGAGCTACGAAGTGCGCGCGAACCTGCTGGTGCCGCGCGACGAGCGGGCTTCCGCGGCGAGGTTCCGGCTGTGGCTGCTGCAGTTCGCGGACCGCGTGGCGACCGCGCTCGCCAACGACGACGAGTTCACCGATCGCGAAGCGGCGCGCAAGGAGCACCGCGAGCGACTCGAGCGCGCCGTCGCGCGAGCGTTCGCGTTCGCCGAGCTGCCGGCGGAGGGGGCGTTGCCGGACAAGCACCCGGTGCGCGCCGACCTGCTGCTCGCCAACGGCGTCGACTCGCTGGCGGTGATCGAGGCGCTGCAGCGGCTGGTCGCGCAGAAGGGCTACAAGCACGTCGCGCTCGACTTCCTGCGTTCGTTCCAGCGGCGCTATCCGGAGCGCGAGCTGACGCACGGGCTCGTCGGCCACGTGCGCACCAGTTGGCAGGAGACCGCGTCGGGCGCCAAGAAGCTGGTCACGCAGGGCGCCTGCGGGCTCGAGACCTTCCGCGTGCTCGCCGCCGAGTCGTCGACCAGCCGCGGCTTCCTGCGCGACGGCGTCGGCCGCAACTACTTCCTGTCGCCGGTGCTCGACATGCCGCAGCCGAACGTGCTGCACACGACGATCGACCTCGAGCTGCAGGGCATCGCCATCCGCGAGCTGAAGGCACAGGCGACGCTGGCGCCGCAGACCGGCAAGGGGGCGCTGCCGAAGTGGGGCGCCATGGTGCTGGTCGAGATCGCGACCGGCGACGTGATGGCGGCGGCCGCCTGGCATCGCGACGAGGACAACCTCGAGAACGCCGCGTTCACGCCGTACCAGACGCTCTACGAGCCCGGTTCGATCGTCAAGCCGCTGGTGCTCGCCTACGCCTACGAGGCGGGCGTGCTCGACTGGGGCCACGAGTTCGACTGCGCGCCGGGTTCGTCGGAGTACCGCGAGCGCATAGCGGGCCTCGGCCGCCGGCGCCCGGTGCGCGACGACCACGATTGCTCGCGGCTCACGCCGCACGGCATCCTGGTCAACAGCTCGAACATCGGCGCCGCCTATGCCGGGCTGCTGCTGTCGCGCGAGCAGTGGGCCGACTACATGGACTTCTACGGCCTGCGCAGCTCGCTCGGGTTGGCGATGCCGAGCGAAGGGCGCGCCGGCACCAACCCGCGCTCGTTCGCTGCCGACGTGCCGCTGCGCTCCTTCCGCGCCAACAGCGCGATCTCGTTCAGCTTCGGCTACGAGATGCAGGCCACCGCGATGCACATCGCGCGCGCCTACCTGCGGCTGTTCCGCGGTCGCTCGGCCGAGCTGCGGCTGTGCCGCGGCGTCGAGGTCGACGGCCGCTACCAGGGGGTGCCGCAGGCGGCCGACACCGGCCCTCGCTTCCGTCCCGATGTCGTCGACGCGGTCCGCGCGGCGATGGTGGACGTCGTCTCGAACGATCCCCACGCCACCGGCGTGCACATGCACGCTCGCATGTTGAAGGAGTTGGGGATCGATCTCCACGGCGTGATCGGCGGCAAGACCGGCACCGCCGTCAGCTCGGTCGGCGTCAAGGGCGGCGGCTCCGTCGAGATGCGCAACGCCAGCTTCGTCGGCTTCCTGCCGGCGGAGCAGCCACGCTGGTTGGCGGTGTGCGTGCTGCAGCGGGACAGTCGTGGAACCTTCTATGGTGGCAGCTATGCTGCGCCTCCTGTCGTGCGGCTGTTGCTCCAATGCCAGCAGTTGGAGCAGCGGCGGTACTGGCAACAGGAGGCTTCGAACGGCGCCGACGGTCAGGTCGGTTCCGGTCTGGTGACTCCTGGTGATTCAGGCTGGGGCCGGGGGGCTCCAGGGACAACTCGGTAGGGCGGCTGATGACTGAGGTTGCTTATCCCTCCGGACTGCCGTCCGGACAGGGACTCGTCCATTTGCGTGAATTCCGCGACTGCTTGCAGCCGCGCGAGGTCCTGCGTTGGCGCGACGTTTCCGTCGACGGCCTCTGCTTCCACAGCGGCGAGGTGCGCGCCGGCAGCCTGTTCTTCGCCATCCGCGGCGCCAAGAACGACGGCTCGCTCTACGCGCAGCAGGCGGTCGCGCGCGGCGCCGCCGCCGTCGTCGCCGAGGAGCCGCTGTCGCTGCCGGTGCCGGTTCTGGTCGTCGCCAACGCGCGTGAAGCGCTGGCCGATGCGGCCCGCTACTACTACCGCGATCCGTCGCGCGCGGTCTCGGTGATCGGCATCACCGGCACCAACGGCAAGACCACGACCGCGCATCTCGTGCGCGCATGCCTGCAGGCCGATCGCCGGCAGGTCGGCCTGCTCGGCACCATCGCCTACGAGTTCGGCGGCCGTCGCATCCCGGCGACCAACACCACGCCGGACCCGATCCGCATCCAGGGCTACCTGCGCGAGATGGCCGATCGCTTCGCCAGCGCGTGCGTGATGGAGGTGTCGAGCCACAGCCTCGACCAGGACCGCGTGCGCGGCGTGCACTTCGCCTCGGCGGTGTTCACCAACCTGACGCAGGACCACCTCGACTACCACGGCACGATGGCCGCCTACCAGAAGGCCAAGGCCCGGCTGTTCACCAGCCTGCAGTCGGGGGCGGCGGCGGTGCTGAACCGCGACGACGCGGCGTCGGTGGCGATGGCCGAGGAAGTGCAGCGCGGCGTGCGCACGATCTGGTACGGGCTGTCGCCCGAGGCCGACGTGCGCGCCGAGAACCTGCGGCTCGGCCCGGACGGCACCCGCTTCACGATGGTCATGCCGAACGGCCGCGTCGAGATCTTCTTGCGCCTGGTCGGCCTGCACAACGTGCACAACGCGCTGGCCGCGGCGGCGGCGGCGCTGTCGATCGGCACCAGCGAACTCACCGTCGCGTCGGCGCTCGAGGACGCGCGCGCCGTGCCCGGTCGTCTCGAGCAGGTCGACACCGCGGTCGGCAGCTCGGCGCGCGTGCGCACGTTCGTGGACTATGCGCACACGCCGGATGCGCTCGAGAAGGTCTGCGGCACCTTGGCCGAGCTCGCCGAGGGGCGCTTGCACGTCGTGTTCGGCTGCGGCGGCGATCGCGACCGCAGCAAGCGCGCACCGATGGCTGCAGCGGTCGCGCGGCACGCGCACGTCGCCTACCTGACCAGCGACAATCCGCGCAGCGAAGACCCCGAGGCGATCCTCGACGATGTCGAGAAGGGGCTCGCCGGAGCGCCGTGCCAGTGGACGCGCGTCGTCGATCGTGCCGAGGCGATTCGCGCTGCCGTGGCCGCCGCCCAGCCCGGCGACACCGTTCTGGTGGCCGGCAAGGGCCACGAGACCTACCAGGTGTTCAAGGACAGCGTCGTTCCGTTCGACGATCGACTCGAGGCCGCGCGCGCACTCGCGGCGAGGGAGGCAGGATGGTTGCACCGATGAATCGCAAGCGTGCCATCGACGCCGCGAACGGCCTCGACGCCGCCAAGGGTGGCCGGCGCACGCGTTCCGGCCGCGCTTCCTGGCTCACGGCGGCGGCGATCGCGCGCGTCACCGGCGGCGAGGTGATCGCCCGTGGCGAGGCCGCGGTCGGCGTGACCACCGACAGCCGCGCCGATTGCCTCGGCAAGCTGTTCGTCGCCCTGCGCGGACAGAAGCACGATGGCCATTCCTACCTCGCGACCGCGGCGCAGGCCGGAGCCGCCGGGCTGCTGGTGACGACCCCGCCGTCGACGTTGCCCAGCGACCGCAGCAGCGAGCGCGCAGCGCCGTTCGTGGTGCGCGTCGCCGACACTGGCCAGGCGCTGCTGGACCTCGCCGCCGAGCATCGTCGTCGCCATCGCGCCAAGGTCATCGGCGTCACGGGTTCTTGCGGTAAGACGTCGACCAAGGAGTGGCTCGGCGCGGTGTTGGCGTCGGTGATGCCGGCGGTGCGTTCGCCGGGGTCGTTCAACAACCAGATCGGCGTGCCACTGACGCTGTTCGCCATCGAGCCGGACACGCGCGCCGCGGTCGTCGAGATCGGCACCAACGCGCCCGGCGAGATCGCGCAGCTGACGCAGGTCGCCCGGCCGGACATCGGCATCGTCACCTGCGTGGCGCCGGCCCACCTCGAGGGCCTCGGCTCGGTCGAGGGGGTCGCGCGCGAGAAGTCGTCGCTGCCGGCGGGCCTGCCCGAGGATGGACTCTGCATCCTGAACGGCGACGACGCGGCGTGCCGCGCGATGGCCGCGGTCACCAAGGCCAAGGTCGAACTGTTCCGCGTCGAGCGCGAGGCCGACTGGTTCGCCACCGACGTGCGCTTCACGGCGATGGGTACGACGTTCCTGCTGCAGGGCAAGCGGCCGGTGACGCTGCCGCGCCTCGGCACGCACAACGTCTACAACGCCCTCGCGGTGATCGCCGCCGCCAGCCACCTCGGTGTCGCCGAGGAGGACGTGCTGACCGCGCTGGCCAAGGTGCCGTCGGCCCAGCGCCGGCTCGAGCCCAAGGTCGCCGGTGGCGTCGTCGTGTTCGACGACACCTACAACATGAACCCGCAGTCGGCGTCGGCCGCGCTGCACGCGCTCGCCGGCCTCAGCGGCGGCGGTCGCCGCATCGTCGTGTTCGGCGAGATGCGCGAGCTCGGCGCCCACAGCGAGGTGCTGCACCGCACGCTCGGCCAAGAGGTCGCGACGACGCGCCAGGACGTGCTGCTGTGCGTCGGCGAAGGGGCCGCCCCGATCGCCGACGGCGCCGTCGCCGCCGGCATGCCGGCGGCCGCCGTGCACCGGCTCGCCGACCAGGAACAGGCGCTGCCGCTGCTGCGCAGCCTGCTGCGCCCGGGCGACCGCGTGCTGTGCAAGGCCTCGCGCCGCGTGGCCCTCGATCAGCTCGTCGACCGCCTGGTCGCCGAGCTTGCCGGTGGCGAGATGTCCGGAGGGCGTGGCGAGGCGGCTGCGACCACGAGCTGAACGATGATCCACTGGCTCGCTCCGTTCCTGTTCTCGGAAGACGTCTGCCGTCTCTTCAGCTACGTCTCCGTGCGCGCGGCCGGGGCGGCGGTGACCGCGTTCCTGCTGGCGATCCTGTTCGGGCCGCGTGTGATCGCGTGGTTGCGCCAGCTCGGCATCCGCGAACGCACCGACGAGACCGGCTCGAAGAAGCTCGAGGAACTGCACGCGCACAAGGCCGGCACGCCGACGATGGGCGGGCTGTTCGTGCTCGGTGCGATCCTGCTCTCGTGCTCGCTGTGGATGCGGTTCGACGGCGCCAATCGCTTCTCGTTGCCCGGCATCGTGCTGGTCGCCGGCTTCGCCGCCGTCGGCATGTGGGACGACTGGGTCAAGCTGACCGACAAGACGCGCAAGCGTGGCATCACCAAGCGCGAGAAGCAGGGCGCGCTGACCTTGCTGGCGCTGCTGGTCGGCTTGTGGCTGCTGGTGCCGGCGGGCCTGCAGCAGGAGATGGGCGGGCCGCACCTCTACGTGCCGTTCGTCAAGGACTTCTCGATCGACCTCGCCGTCTGGTTCGGGGTGCCGTTCCTGCTGATCGCCATCGCCGTGCTGACCGGCTCCGCCAACGCGGTGAACCTGACCGATGGCCTCGACGGCCTCGCCACCGGTTGCGTCGTCACCGCCGCGATCGCCTACGCCGTGATCACCTACGCGGTCGGCCGCGTCGACTGGGCGCAGTACCTGCTGGTGCCGCACGTCGCCGGCGCCACCGAGATGACGGTGATGATGGCGGCGCTGCTCGGCGGCGCGCTCGGCTTCCTGTGGTTCAACGCCGCCCCGGCGATGGTGTTCATGGGCGACGTCGGCAGCCTCGGGCTCGGCGGCGCGCTCGGCTACGCGGCGCTGGTCAGCCGCACCGAACTGGTGCTGCTGGTCGTCGGCGGCGTGTTCGTCGTCGAGGCGCTTTCGGTGATCCTGCAGGTCGCGTCGTTCAAGCTGCGTGGCAAGCGCATCTTCAAGTGCGCGCCGCTGCACCACCACTTCCAGTTCGGCGGCATGCCGGAGACGCGCGTCGTCGTGCGGACCTGGGTCGTCTCGGCGCTGCTCGCCCTGTGCAGCCTGGCCCTGTTCAAGGTGCGCTGATGACCGCCGTCACCGAATCGCGCGAACTGGCGTCCGGGCAGAAGGCCAACCTGCGCGAGCTCGACTGGCTGATGCTGGTCACCGTGGCGCTGTGCTGCCTCGGGCTCGTGATGGCGGTGTCGGTGCGCGGTTCGCAGGTCGACTTCGGGCCGCTGCAGGCGATCAAGCTGCAGGGCAGCAAGCTGCTGGCCGGGCTGGTGATGTTCCTGATCGCGGCCCTGGTGCCGATGCGCATCGTCCGCCGTTGGGCGATCCCGTCGTTCGTGGTCGCGACCGCGTGCTGCCTGCTGCCGCTGCTGGTGTCGCGCGACGTCAAGGGTGCCCACCGCTGGGTGCACATCGGCAGCTTCCAGTTCCAGCCGGTCGAGCCGGCGCGCTTCTGCCTGATCCTGGCCGCCTCCTGGCTGCTCGCCCGTGCCGGCGTGGGGGTGTCGAGCTTCCGCCGCGGCTTCCTGCCGGCGATGGGCTGTGCCTTGTTGCTGGCCACGGTGCTGGTGGCGCAGCCCGACAACGGCAACGCGCTGATCGTGCTGATGCTGGCGAGCCTGCTGGCGTTGGTCGCGGGCGTGCGCTTCCTGCACTTCGTGCCGCTCGGCCTGCTCAGCCTCGTCGCCCTGGGATTCGCCGCCACGCGGCACGCCTACGTCTGGGATCGACTGACGGGTTTCCTGGCCACCAAGCCGGACTCGCAAGTCGGCCTCGGCTTGATCGCAGTCGGCTCCGGTGGGCTCACCGGGCGCGGTCTCGGTCAGGGCTGGATGAAGATGAGCTACGTGCCCGAGGCACACAACGACTTCGTGTTCGCGATCGTCGCCGAGGAGTTCGGCTTCGTCGGCTCGTTGTTCGTGCTCGCTTCGTTCACGACCTTCGGCTACGTCTGCTATCGCCTCGTCTGCAAGGTGCGCGACCCGTTCCTTCGCTACGTGGTGTGCGGCTACGCTCTGATGATCTGCATGCAAGCGGCGATGAACCTCCTCGTGGTCAGCGGGTGGGCTCCAGCCAAAGGCATCGATCTGCCGTTCGTCAGCACGGGCGGCACGAGCCTCATGTTCTGTCTGGCGGCGGTCGGACTGATCGGCAACGCAGCGCGAGCGGATCGCTCGGGCTCGTTCTCGACGGTCGACGAGGCCGCCGTGTCGTGACGCTGCGGTCGGTCACCCGGCGTCGTTCGTTCCTTCTGTCTTCGTTACGGCAAATGGTTGGGAGGGTGTGATGGGCCAGCTCGAGAAATACGGCCTCTACGTTCTGTGTCTGGTGATCTTCTTGATCCTCGGCGTGACGCTGTGGGGCGGTGGCGACACGGCGCCGCCGTCGCGCAAGCAGGAGGCGCAGACGCCGATCCGCGCGTCGAACCCGGTGACGCCGCCGCCGTCGACGCCATCGCCGACGCCATCGCCGACGGCCGCCGTAGAGCCGAAGTCCATCGACATCTTCGGGGCGGGGCTGCTGCAGCCCGAGCCGAAGCAGGACGAGCCGAAGCGGAACGCGCCCGTGGCCGAGACGCCGAAGGCCGGCGAGCAGCCGAACGCACCGAAGGTCGCGAGCGGCGACCCGGCGGCCGCGCCGGTCGGCGACTCCAAGGCGACGACCTACAAGGTCCAGGTCGGTGACACCTTCGAGTCGATCGCGCGCAGCAAGCTCGGCGATGCGAAGCGTCAGGCCGAGATCGCCAAGTTGAACCCGACGGTGAAGCCGAACCGCATGCGCGTCGGCCAGGAACTGGTGCTGCCGGGTGCGAAGCCGGCTGGCAAGGCGACCGAGCCGGCGATGGCGGCGAACGCCAAGAAGTCGGCGACCCCGAAGGAAGCGGCTTCGAAGACTTCGGACGCGAAGATCGCAGAGGCGAAGGAGTCGACCAAGGACGTCGGCGCCGATCGTTCCTACGTCGTCGGCAAGGGCGACACCTTCGGGCGCATCGCGCAGACGCAGCTCGGTTCCAGCAAGCGCATCGACGAGATCCGCGAGCTGAACCCGAACGTCGACCCGACGCGCCTGCGCGTCGGCCAGCGCATCAAGCTCCCGAAGAAGTGAGGCGCCGACCGTCATGGTGAGTCGGGTCTGTCTCGTCAGTGGCGGTACCGGCGGGCACCTGATGCCCGCGCTGGTGCTGGCCCGAGCGCTGCGCGCGCGTGGGCACGATCCGGTGCTGGTCACCGAAGGTCGCGACGTGGAACGCGAACTGCTGCGGCGCGAGCTGCCCGACGTCGTCGAGTGCCAGTTGCCGTCGGCGCGCGGCTCGCGGCTCGGTCTGCCGTTCTGGTTGCTGCGTGCGACCGCGACGGCGCGGCGCCTGTTGCGCGAGCAACACGTCGATGCCGTCGTCAGCACCGGCGGGCGCCCGTCGGTGCCGGTCGGTCTCGCTGCCCGCAGCCTCGGTCTGCCGCTGTTCCTGCTCGAGCAGAACGCCATCACCGGCCGCGCCAACCGCTGGCTGTCGCCGCTCGCGCGGCGCATCTACCACGGGTTGCCGGCGGTGCACGCGACCACCGCGCGTTCGTTGCTGACGGGCACGCCGCTGCGGCCCGAGATCGGTCGCATCGACCGCCAGGTCGCGCGCGAAGAGCTGGGGTTGCCGCTGCAAGCATCCGTCGTGCTGGTGACCGGTGGCAGCCAGGGCGCCCGCTCGCTGAACGAGACGGTGCCAAAGGCCCTGTTACGCATCGCCGCGCGCCTGCCGCAGCGGCCACTGCACGTGCTGCACCTCGCGGGCCTCGGACGGGACGAAGACGTGCGCCGCACCTACGCCAACGGCGAGCGGGACGTGCTGGCGCAGGTGCGCCCGGTCGCGCAGGACATGGCGCGCCTGTTCGCCGCCGCCGACCTCGTCGTCTGCCGCGGCGGTGGCACCACGGTCGCCGAACTGTGCGCGGTCGGTCGCGCGGCGGTGATCGTCCCGTATCCGCACCACAAGGACCGCCAGCAGCTGCGCAACGCCGAGGTGCTGGCGCGCGCCGGGGCCGCGGTCATCGTCGAAGAACCGCAGCTGACCGTCGACTTCCTCGCCGACCTGCTGCAGGCGCTGTTCGCCGATCCGCAGCGATTGGCCGCGATGGGGCAAGCCGCGCGCGGCCTGCAGACCGGCGATCCGGTGGCGACGATCCTCGCCGACATGGGCGTCGAGCAGGGGCCTGCGGCCGTCGCACCGACAGCTCCCCCAGCACCGACAGCGGCACGAACGATGGCAGGAGGTGTGCCGTGATCGATCGTCCGGAACTGGCCCAGGCCCGCTCGGCCCCGCGCTTCGCCGCCGGGTTCGTCAGCGATCGCTTCCACTTCGTCGGCGTCGGCGGCGCTGGCATGAGCGGCCTCGCGCGACTGCTGGCCGGTAGTGGCTGCCGGGTGACCGGCAGCGACCAGACCGGTGGCGCCGTCGTCGACCGTCTCACCACCGAAGGCGTCACCGTGTGGACCGGCTGTCGCCCCGAGGCGATCGACGGCGCCGACGGCTACGTGGTCCGCAGCGCCGCGGTGCCCGCCAGCGACGCCGAGGTGCAGGAGTGCGTGCGCCGCGGCTTCACCTCGCTGCTCTACGCCGAAGCGGTCGGCCGCCTCAGCGAACGGCGCCGCACGCTCGCCATCGCCGGCACGCACGGCAAGACCACGACGACCGGCCTGACCGTCGCCGCGCTGCGCGGCGGCGGCGTCGACCCGTCGCACCTGATCGGCGGCGAAGTGCCCGAGCTCGGCGGCAACGGCCGCTGGGGCAACAGCCCCGAGTTCGTCGTCGAGGCCTGCGAGTTCAACCGCAGCTTCCACAACCTCAGGCCGTTCGGCGCTGCGATCCTGAACGTCGACCACGACCACTTCGACTGCTTCCCGTCGACCGACGAGTTGGTCGAAGCGTTCGCCGGCTACCTGGCCCGCGTGCGGCCCGGCGGTGCGGCGCTGCTCGAGGAGAGCGTGCCGCGCGCGGTGCTCGCCAGCCTGCGCAGCGACGTGCACATCCTGACGGTCGGCTCCGGCCTGTGGAGCGACGTGCGCGCCGTCGACGTGCGCGACGACCTCGGCCGCTTCTCGTTCGTGCCGATCGTGCTCGGCCGCCGGCTGCCGCGCGTGCAGCTGGCTCTGTCCGGGCGGCACAACATGCAGAATGCGCTGTTCGCGCTCGGCCTCGCGCACCTGGCCGGTTGCGACCTCGACGGTGCGTGCCGCGGCGTCGGCGAGTTCGCCGGCGTGCGGCGGCGCTTCGAGATGCACCACGGGCCGCGCGGCGGCCTGCTGGTCAACGACTACGCGCACCACCCGGCGGAGATCCGCGCGGTCATCGCCGCGGCGCGCCGGCGCTTCCCCGGCCGGCGCCTGGTCGCCGTGTTCCAGCCGCACCAGCACCAGCGCACGCTGCACCTGCTGCAGGAGTTCGCCGAGGCGCTGACCGGCGCCGACGCGGCGTACATCGTCGACATCTACGGCGCCCGCGAGGCCGAGCACATCAAGG
>CANGSN010000041.1 GCA_947455805.1 Planctomycetota bacterium | reverse complement strand
TCCGGTTCCTCCCCCACCCGTTCGCCGCGGCCTCGTGCGACGCCTGTACGACTGGGTCCTGCATTGGGCCGAGACGCCGTACGCGATGCCGGCCCTGTTCGTGCTGAGCTTCGCCGAGAGCAGCTTCTTCCCGATCCCACCCGACGTGCTGCTGATCGCGCTGTGCATCGGCAACGTGCAGAAGGGCTACTACTTCGCCACCTGGTGCTCGATCGCCTCGGTGCTCGGCGGCATCGGCGGCTACGCGATCGGCGCCTTCCTGTGGAACCTCGACTTCGTCCACGGCTTCTTCCTGAACTACGTGTTCAGCCAGGAGACGTTCGACCACGTCGGCGACCTCTACAAGGAATGGGACTTCTGGATCGTCTTCGTCGCCGCGTTCACGCCGATTCCCTACAAGGTGATCACCATCACCGCAGGGGTGTTCGGCACCAACTTCGCGATGTTCGTTCTGGCGTCGGCGGTCGGCCGCAGCGCGCGCTTCTTCCTGGTCGCCTGGCTGTTCAAGCGCTTCGGCCCGCCGATCAAGGACTTCATCGAACGGCGCTTCGGCCTCGTCACCGTGGTCGGCACGGCGCTGCTGATCGGCGGCTTCCTCGCGTTCAAACTGCTGCTCCCGGGCAAGGGCACGACCGCCGCGCCGCCGAACGACCCGCCCAAGGTCCAGCAGCCGAAGTGAACGCGCGGTTCGCGCTGCTGCCGCGCGCCGCCGACGCCCGCGGCCTCGTGCACGCCTTGGTGCCATGAACGGTTCTCCGTCGCGCGCCGCGGCCACGCTGCCTACAACGGCGCCATGCCGAAGCGGCTCTTCCTGATCGACGGCACCGCCCTCGCCTACCGCAGCTTCTTCGCCTTCCAGGGCACCGGCCGCTCGCCGCTGACGAACAGCAGCGGCCACCCGACGGCGGCGACCTACGGCTTCTGCACGACGCTGCGTGCACTGCTCGAACGCGAGAAGCCCGACGCGGCGGCGATCTCGTTCGACGGCCCGCGCGGCGCCCTGCAGCGCACGCAGCTGTATCCCGAGTACAAGTCGACGCGCGAGAAGATGCCGGACGAGATGCGGGTGCAGCTCGCCGACATCCGCGAAGCCGCCGAAGGCTTCGGCATCCGCATCGTCGAGAGCGACACGCACGAAGCCGACGACGTCATCGGCACACTGGCGATGCGCGGCAAGCAGGCCGGCATGGAGGTCTACGTCGTCACCGGCGACAAGGACTTCCTGCAGATCGTCGACGACCAGATCAAGCTGTGGAACCTGCGCAGCTCGACCAGCAAGCCGGAGATCGTCGACGCCGAAGCCGCCACCGCGAAGTGGGGCGTGCCGCCGACGGCGATGATCGACCTGCTGGCGCTGATGGGCGACAGCTCCGACAACGTGCCGGGCGTGCCGAAGGTCGGCGAGAAGACCGCGGTCGAGCTGCTGAAGCAGTTCGGCAGCCTCGACGGCATCTACCAGCGGCTCGCCGAGGTCAAGAAGCCGGCGATCCAGAAGTCGCTGGCGGAGAACGAGAACCTCGCGCGCTTGTCGAAGCAGCTGGTGACACTGCACCTCGACGTGCCGCTCGCCGTCGACGTCGACGCGCTGCCGCCCCCGAGTCCCGATGCCGACAAGCTGCGCCCGCTGTTCCAGCGACTGCAGTTCACCAACCTGCTGGCCGACCTCGCCGCGCGCAAGGCTCCGCAAGCCCACGTCGAGCAGCGCTACGACGTCGTGCGCGATCCGGCGCAGCTCCAAGCGCTGCTGGCGACGCTGGCCAGAAGCGAACGCATCGCCGTCGCTGGCGAACTGGGCCACGGCGGCGTGCGCAGCCGCAAGCTCGGCGGCCTCGCCTTCGCGTGGGCGCCCGGCCAGGCCTGCTACGTGCCGTTCGAGCTGGCGAGCTCGCTGCACGCGGACGGCCGCAGCGGCGTGCTCACGGCGCTGGGAACCGCGCTCACCGCCGCGAAACCGGCGAAGGTCGTGCACGACCAGAAGCGCCTGCTGGCGGCGCTGCGCCTGTGCGGCCTGCCGGCCCCGGCGATCGCCGACGACGTCGAGCTGATGAGCTATTGCAGCGACCCGGGCACGACCTCGCACTCGCTCGAGGCGCTGGCGCTGCGCGAGTTCGCGTTCAAGAAGCAGAGCCCGAAGGACCTCGTCGGCACCGGCAAGAAGCAGCGCACCTTCGCCGAGGTCGACCCAGCACTGGTGGCGTCGTTCGTCGATGAAGAGGCCGACCTGATCCTGCGACTCCACGCGCCGCTGCACGAACGGCTGCAGCGCGCCGGCACGGCAGCGCTCTACCGCGAGCTCGAGATGCCGCTGGCGCCGGTGCTGCACGCGATGGAGTGGGAAGGCATCGCCATCGACCGCGACCACCTCGCCACGCTGGCGCACGAGATGCAGCAGCGCATCACGTCGCTCGAAGCGCGCGTGCACGAACGCGCCGGCCACGCCTTCAACCTCGGCTCGCCGCAACAGCTCGGCGTCGTGCTGTTCGACGAACTCGAAGTGCACCGCCTCGCCGACCTGCCGAAACCCAAGCGGACGCCGACCGGCCAGTACAAGACCGACCACGACGTGCTGGAGAAGGTCGCGAAGCACCACGAGGTGCCCGCCCTCGTGCTCGAGTGGCGCCTGCTGACCAAGCTGAAGGGCACCTACGTCGACAGCCTGCCGCAGCTGGTCGAGCCGGCGACGAAGCGTGTGCACACGACGTTCAACCAGGCGGTCGCCGCCACCGGGCGCCTCAGCTCGGAGGACCCGAACCTGCAGAACATCCCGATCCGCACCGACGAGGGACGCAAGGTGCGCGCCGCCTTCGTCGCGCGCGACCGCGACCACGAGCTGCTGTCGGCCGACTACTCGCAGATCGAGCTGCGCATCCTCGCCCACGTCTCCGGCGACAGGGCGCTGGTCGAGTCGTTCCAGCGCGGCGAGGACATCCACGCGCGCACCGCCGCGATCGTGCACGGCATGATGCCAGCACTGGTCACGCCCGAGCTGCGCAACCAGGCGAAGATCGTCAACTACGGGCTGATGTACGGCATGGGCCCCTCCCGCCTCGCCGCCGAGACCGGCATGCGCCCGCCGGAGGCGAAGAAGTTCATCGAGGCCTACTTCCGCGCCCTGCCCGGCGTGAAGCGCTACCTCGACGGCTCGCTGCAGCAGGCGCGCGAGAAGAAAGAAGTGTGGACGATGTTCGGCCGGCGCCGCCCGTTGCCCGACATCGACTCGACCAACGCCATGCAGCGCATCGCCGCCGAGAACATGGCGGTCAACACGCCGATCCAGGGTGCCGCCGCCGACATCGTCAAGCGCGCGATGCTGGCGGTGCAGCGCGAGATCGAGCGCCGTTCGCTGCGCGCGCGGCTGTTGCTGCAGGTGCACGACGAGCTCGTGCTCGACGTGCCGAACGACGAACGGCTCGAGGTCGAACGGCTGGTCAAGGACGCGATGATGGGCGCAGCACAGCTGGTGGTGCCGCTCGAGGTCGCGATCGGCCACGGGCGCACGTGGCTCGCGGCGCACTGAGGTCCTGGCGCTGCCGAGTCGCTCAGGGTGAGGTTCAACAGGCCGAACCGCCGTCCTGGCGCGCGAGCCACGCCAGCATCACGTAGCCCTCGGCGGTGTGCCGCGGCCCCGGCAGCTTCGCCGTGCGCCGCGCACTGCACTGCACGAAGCGTGTGCGGAAGAACTCGTAGAGGATCGAGCCGGCGTCGCGCGCGGTTGCGTCGACCTTGCTGTCGAGCTCGATGCTGCTCAATCCCTCGGCGGCCATGCGCGCGGCCAGCCGTTCGAGTTCTT
Source organism: Planctomycetota bacterium (assembly GCA_947455805.1). Classification (GTDB taxonomy): domain Bacteria; phylum Planctomycetota; class UBA1135; order UBA1135; family UBA2386; genus UBA2386. The sequence continues at coordinate 9,529 of CANGSN010000041.1, read as the reverse complement.
CGGACGACGTGCCGAACAGGAACTCGCGGAACGCCAGCAACTCGCCTTCGCCGTAGTCCTGGTCGAGCAGCAGGTCGACGAACTCCTCCTCGCCGCCCTGCGTCAGCAGCTGCAGCAGTTCGCTGTTGCCCTGCAGCGTGCCGCCGACGACGCGCACGCGTTGCCGCGCCTCCCACGTCGCCGCCAGGATCGGGAAGAACGTGTGCACGCGCCAGGTCAGCCGATTGCCCCACAGCTGGGCCAGGTTGCGCACCGCACGCGCGCGCAGCGTGCGGTCGAGCACGGCGTCGGTGGCGAGGTCGGCGAGCACTTCCTCGACGAGGCGCGTGTGCACGCTGTAGCGCAGCCGGCGCGCCGCCAGCTCGCGCAGTGCCGCCGCTTCGTCGCTGTCCGGCAGCCCGGCGCACAGGATCCACAGCATGCGCAGGAAGTTGATCTGCGCCATGTTCATCGCCCGCCCCACCAGCGCCATCGTCGGCGCGCGGAACGGGAACGTCGCCTGGTCGGCGTGCAGCATCGCCTCGACCAGCGTGTCGAGGCCGCGGCGGCGGCCGTCGAGCACCTGCTCCTCGAGCGGCGACGGGTAGCGCGCCAGCAGGTCGGCGAAGCGCTCGAGATTCTCGCGCTGCTGCGCCAGCGAGAACAGGCAGGCGCGCGGCCGGTCGCCGTCCTGCGCCTGCAGCGCCGCTTCGATGCGCGCCACCAGCTGCACTTCCTCCGGCTGCAGAGCAGCAGGGTGCGGGTGCAGCGGCGACGAGTCGGCGGCCATCGCGACATCTTGGCGCCGCCCGCGCGCGCCGTCCACCGCTCGAATGCGCGCAGAGCGCGCCGCCGACGCGTTCAGCTGCGCTTCATCACGAACACGCCGACGTCGGTGACCGGCACCGCCACCTGCGTGCCCGCCTTCAGCTCCTTCAGCGCCACCGTGCCGGCGGCGAGTTCGCTGGTTCCGAGGATCGCGGCGAACGGCGCGCCGATCGTGTCGGCATAGCCGAGTTGCTTGCCCATCGCCTTGTCGTCGGCGAACAGTTCGACGCGCAGGCCCTGCGCACGCAGCTGCGTCGCCACCTTGATCGCCGCCGCCGCCGGCACGTCGGCCATGCGGCACAGCAGCACCTGCGGGCCGATGCCGAGCGGCGGGAACATGCCGCGTTCCTCCATCACCAGCAGCACGCGCTCGAGGCCGAGCGAGAAGCCGACCGCCGGGATCGGCTGCTTTTGGAACATGCCGATCAGGTTGTCGTAGCGCCCGCCGCCGCCCATCGAGCCGCTGAGGCCCTCACAGCTGATCTCGAAGATCGGGCCGGTGTAGTAGCTGAGGCCACGCGCCAGCGTCGGATCGAATACGAGGCGCGGACCGGCCGGGCCGTCGGCGGCCGCGGTGAACAGCGTCTGCAGCGCCTGTGCTGCCACCTGGAACGGCCCCGCTTCCGCGGCCATCGCGGCCAACGCGCCGGGCTGGCGCGCGCGTTCGAGCGCGTCGAGCAGCCGCGGCCCGACCTCGGCGGCGAAGCCCTTCTGCACCAGTTCCTGGAGCACGCCATCGCGCCCGACCTTGTCGAGCTTGTCGAGCGCGATCAGCGCCGGTGCTTCCTGTTCGGCAGCCAGTCCCGCCGCGGTCACGAACGCGCGCAGCAGCTCGCGGTGGTTGACGTGGATCTTGAAGTCGGTGAAGCCGAGCTCGAGCAGCACCTTCGCCACCGCGCCCGCGACCTCGGCGTCCGCCAGCAGACTCGTGGTGCCGGTGATGTCGACGTCGCACTGGTAGAACTCGCGGAAGCGCCCCTTCGCCGGCCGGTCGGCGCGCCACACCGGCTGGATCGCGTAGCGCTTGTAGTAGGCCGGCAGCGTGCGGTAGTTGGCGACGACGCGCGCCAGCGGCACCGTCAGGTCGTAGCGCAGGCCTTCGTCGCTGAGCTCGAGCTCGCTCGGGCTGCCGGACGCCAGCGCTCTCTGCAGCCGTTCGCGGCGGTGCAGGATGCGGTAGAGCAGCTGGTCGCCTTCGGGCCCGTACTTGCCGAGCAGCGTCGACAGGTTCTCGATCGTCGGCGTCTCCAGCGGCACGAAGCCGAACGACTCGTAGACGCGCTGCACCACGGCCAGCACGTGGCGGCGGCGCATGACGTCGGCGGCCAGGAAGTCGCGCATGCCGCTCGGCGGCTTGGTCGAGATCTCGCTCATCGGGCGCTGGTGTAGCGGATGCCGCGCACGAAGCCAGCGACGGAATTCCGGGTGGAGTGCGACCGCGGCGACGCGAGCGGACACAGAGCACTCCGGCCCCGGTTGTCGGGGTCGGAGGAGGAACTAGGATGCCATGGCCAGAGTCCGCACCCACCAAACCCAACGCAGCATGCCGACGAAGAAGTTCGCCTACGACGACTACGTGCTGCTACCCGACGACGGGCAGCGCTACGAAGTGCTCGACGGGGAGGTCGTCGTGACTCCGGCCGCCGGCACTCCGCACCAGGGCCTGCAGGCCGAGCTGCTGACGGAGCTGATGCTGCGCATCGGCCGCAAGCGACGCGGCAAGGTCTTTACCGACGTCGACTGCGAACTCGGGAAGCACGACATCGTGCGCCCCGACCTGATCGTCGTGCTGCCTGCTCACTACGAACGCATCCTGCCATCGCGCCTGTTCGGCACCCCGGACCTGGCGATCGAAATCCTGTCGAAGAGGACCGCCGCTCGTGACCGCAACCAGAAGCGCCTCTGCTACCAGGCCGCCGGCACGCCCGAGCTGTGGCTCGTCGACGGCGACGCGCGCACGGTGACGCAGTTCCTGCACGACGGCAGCAAGTTCAGCGCGCCCCGCACTGCGACGACCTCGCTGCGCCTCGGAATCCTGCCCGACGTCGAGGTGCCGTTCGCCGAGCTGTGGTGATCCGTCGACGATTCGGGCCCTCGCGGTAGCCGGTGCTGCGCGAGCAGTCAGAGAGGGCCCTGCCCAGGATCGGCGGGAGCAGAGGAACCACTGGCAGGGGCGGTGCGGCAGCTGGAGGCCCTTGAGTCGGGCCCCGGGCGATCAGCCGCGCAACACCAGTTCCGACGCGTTGCTCAGCCACAGCGTCGGCTGCGCGAACACGCTGACCGCCTGCAGGTGCAACGACGTGCCGAGGAACGAGCGATCGTTCGGCAGCGAGAACGGGAAGTAGACGCGTGCATCGTTGCTGACGAGCATCGGTGCCAGCATGACGTCGGTCGGCACCCACCAGTTGCCGAGCGGCGTCGCCACCGGCGTCGGGAAGCGCGACAGCGACAGCCACGGCACGACGATGTCGTTGTCGATCGACCGCACGCAGCCGGTCACGGTGCCACCGAGCGACTTGTTCGAAACCGCCGAGAGCTGCACCGACGGCACGGTCTCGTTGGCGTGCACGTAGCGCCCGAGCTCGTCGGCGCCGTAGCCACCGAGGTCGTTGCTGAGCAGCCACAGGTTGCCGTCGGGGCCCGACAGGATGCCGTAGCCCGAACCCGGCAGCTGGTGGAACGTGACTTCGCCCTGCACCGAGGATCCGGAAGCGTCCAGCGTCACCGCCCGCACGCGACCGGCGTTGTAGTCGGTCAGGAACCAGACGTTTTTCCACGAGGCCGGGTAGTGGTCGCCCGCGTAGAAGCACATGCCGGTCGGGGCGATCGTCGGCGCATAGGTGCGCAGCGGATCGACCAGCGCCGGATTCGGCGTCGTCTCGGCACCCTCGACCAGCGGCCAGCCGTAGTTGCCGCCCGGCAAGATGCGGTTGATCTCGTCCTGCAGCGCCAGCCCGTTCTCCGTCGCGTAGAGCACGCCGGTCACCGGATGGATGCCGAGACCGAACATGTTGCGGTGCCCGTACGAGTAGATCGGGCTGCCAGGGAACGGGTTGTCCGCCGGCGCGGTCAGGTTCGGCAGCTCGTAGCGCAGCACCTTGCCGAGCAGGTTGCCAAGGGTCTGCGCGTTGGCACTGATGTAGCTGTCGCCGGACGACACATAGAGAGTGCCATCGAAGCCGAAGACCATGGTGCCGCCGTTGTGGTACCAGTCGGCCGGGATCGCACCTGGCGGCGTCAGCACGGTCAGGTTGGTGCCGACGCCGCCCACTTCGGTCAGCCGGCCGATGCGGTTCTCGTTCAGCGTCGGTTCGGTGTAGTAGACGTAGACGTGGCGGTTGACGAGGTGGTTCGGATCGACCGCGATGCCCAGCAGGCCCTGCTCGGTGAACGAACTCGCGGTGCCGACGGCGATCGTCGCCCAGGGGGCGGCCTGCAGCTGCCCGTTGCGGAAGATGCGGACGTTGCCGGAGACGCGCTCGGTGATCAGCAGCCCGCCGTCAGGCAGGAACGCCATGGCGGTAGCGCCTTGGAGCTGGCCGTCACTGAGGGTCTGGTAGGTGAACCCGGCAGGGGGACTTTGCGCCGTTGCCGTGGCTGCGACGGCGACGGCGAGCAGGAAGCGGGCGAGGCGAAACGATGGCATGCGGCGTGGTTGGCGCTCGTAGAGGCTGCTCCGAACGGGATTTCGGGCGAAGCAGGGTAGAAGCTGCCCGCCTCTACGCAAGCTGCGCCCCCGCAGGCCACGATTCGCTCGTGAAGAGCTTGCGCGCGGATGCTGGGCCGTGGGGCCCAGGATGCCGTCGCGCCGTCGACGTGCCGGGGGCAACCGCCCCTGGCATGGGCCGGCGGTAGCGCGAGTTCCGGATCACGAGCCGAGCGGCCGACCGTCCTCGGGCCCGCGGACCGCCCGTCCCGCGATGGGGCGATTGGAAAACACCAGGGGCCGGCATCCCGAACGCGGAGGCTGAGGCGAAGTCGCACGCAGCCTCGACGCTGCCGCCAGCGCCGACGAGCGCGGCGCGATCAGAACGGGATGTCGCCGTAGTCGACTTCGCCGCCGCCTTGCGCACCGCCACCTTCCTGCGCCGGCGCACGCCGACCACCACCACTGCTGCGGCGCTCGCCGCCACCGCCGCCGCCACTCGCTTCGTCACCGCCTGCACCACCGCCGCCAGCGCCGCCGCGCGCCGAGCCGACGAACTGGAAGTTCTCGACGACGACCTCCAGCTTGTTGCGCTTGCCGCCGTCCTGGCTTTCCCACGTCGAGTACTGCAGGCGGCCCTCGACCATCAGCTGGCTGCCCTTGCGCACGTACTGGTTCAGCAGCTCGGCCTGCTTGCCCCAGGCGGTGAGGTCGACGAAGCACACCTCCTCCTTCGACTCGCCGGACTGCGTGTTGAACTTGCGATTGATCGCCATGCCGAACTTGGCCAGCGCCTGGCCGCCCTGCGTATGCCGCAGTTCGACGTCGCGCGTCAGGTTGCCCATCAGGATGACTTTGTTGAAGTTGGCCATGCTCGTGTTCTCGTTCGTTGCGTCTTGGTTCGGTAAGCCCCCGACAGCAGCCTGCCGTCCAAAGGGCGGCGCATCCTAGGAACGCGAGGCGACGCGCGCGAGCGTTCGCCGGCCAGCTCGCGCGTCCGCCCCAGGCTGCCTGCTGGCACCGCCGCCGGCAGCCGGCTAACTTGCCGAGGTGACCACTCCGACTCCGCAATCCGAACGTCGCCGGGCCGCCCGCGCCCAGGCCTCCTTCCCCGTGCAGGTGTCGTCGTCGGGCCGCGCCGAAGCGGCCCTGCTGCGCGACATCAGCGAGATCGGCCTCGCCTGCACGTCGCCGCAGGCGATTCCGGAGATGACGCTGATCGGCCTCGACTTCTCGCTGCCGGGCGCCAGCGACAAGCACCACGTGAAGGGCGCGGTCGTGCGCTGCGCGCCGATGAGCAAGGGCGCCGACGGCGCACGCCGGTGGGACCTCGCGGTGTTCTTCACCGAGATGCAGACACCGACGCGCGTGGCCCTGCGCAACTACGTGGCCAAGGGCAAGAAGGTGTGATCTCCTGGCTGGACGTCGCGGCGCCGACGGCGCCGGCCGTTCGGCTCAGAGGCTGAGAGAGAATCCTCTCGAAGCCTCTGCGCGGCTGCGAAGGCAGCCGCCAAACATGCTTCTGAGAGGCCGTATCCTGATTTCTTCTCGGCCTCTCAGGCGCTGCCGTTCGTCGCCTGCGCGACCAGGAAGCGCGGCAGGCCGGCGAAGTCCGGCAACAGCTGCGCGTCCCGCACCGTCGGCAACGCGGCCAGCCAAGCGAGGCCTGGCTCGGCGGCGCCGACACCGGTTTCGCAGACGACGAAGCCACCGGGCCGCAGATGCCGCGCGAGACCCGCACCGATCGCACGGTAGCACGACAGCACGTCGCCAGGCGCCGAGAACAGCGCCATCGCCGGCTCGAAGCGGCGCACGTCGTCGGCGAGGCCTTCGGTCGCGTTCGGGTCGATGTAGGGCGGGTTGCTGACGACGACGTCGAACGTCGCGTCGGCGGGCACTGGCGCCCACCACGAACCGTGCAGCAAGGTCACGCGCTCGCCGACGCCGTGGCGGGCGACGTTCGCCGCCGCGACCAGCAGCGCGTCCTGGCTCTGGTCGATCGCCAGCACCTGCAGGTCTGGCCGCGCGAGGGCCACCGCGATGGCGATGGCACCACTGCCGGTGCCGAGATCGACGACGCGGCCACCCTGCGGCGCGCGCGCCAGCACCAGGTCGACGAGCTCCTCGGTCTCCGGCCGCGGGATCAGCACCGCCGGTGAAACGGCGAGCTCCAGCCCGCGGAAGCTCCAGCTGCCGAGCAGGTGCGCGACCGGCTCGCCGTCGCCGCGGCGCACCAACAGGGCGCGCATCGCATCGCGTTCCTTCGGATCGAGCGGGCGGTCGTGCGCGAGGTAGAGCTGCAGGCGAGACAGCCCGAGCACCTTGCCGAGCAGCAGCTCCGCCGAGCGCTTCGGGGCGTCGACGCCGCGGCGCTCGAGCCAGGTCTCGGCGCCGCGCAGCACGCTCAGCACCGTGTGCTGCGCTTCGCCGCCGGGAACGCTGCCGCTGCTCACGCGCGGATCACTTCCGCTTCTTCTCGGCGATGGCCATCATCTTGGCCTTCTTCTCGGCGCTGTTCTTCTTGGCGCCACCGACGATGCCGCCGATCAGCGAGAACTCGGCCAGCAGCGCCCCCAGGAAGACGAACACCTGGCCGGGTCCGAACAGGCGCCAGAAGTACTCGACCTTCGCCGCCGGCTCGGCCTTCTTCGCCAAGGCGCCGCCGATGTCGGCGAACATCTCGCCGAACGAAGCCGACGGCATCGTGGCCGCGACGTCCTTCAGCCATCCCATCTCGATCGCCGCCATGCGCGCGGCCATCGGATCGAAGGCGATGAGGTTCATCGTGATGGCCAGCAGCGGCACGAAGCACATGGCGACCCAATTCACGCCCTTCGGCCGGTTGTGCGCGATCGCGCCCCACCACGACCAGATCAGCGCGATTCCGATCAAGGTGTAGATGGCGCCGCTCATGTATTGGTACCCGGCGCGGCTGGCGTCGGCAGTGAACGGCATCATGCAGCCGAGCACGATCATCACGCCGCAGAACAGGAAGCGATAGAACGTCTTGTCGCGGCAGTAAGGGTTGTAGGCCGGGGCGAGGCCGCCACGCGTCAACTGCACCAGCACATCGTCACCACCGCTGGCGGCGGCAGACGCCGTGCCGGTCTCGAGCGGCTCCAGGGGTTCGAGGGAGGCGAGTTCGGCGGGCTGCGCGGGATCGGTCATCGTGCTTGCTCCAGGTCGATTTCGAGAGGGATCGGAGGGGGCGAAGATCGTGGCAAATGCGGCGGCGTCAGTCACGCGCGAATCGGTCGGACACCGCGGTGGACGCAGACACGGCGGGTGGCACCCGGCGGTTCACCGCTGCCGCCGAAAGCCGCACCTTGCGCGGCGCGGCGCCGGGCGCCGGGTGCCCGCGGAAGCGTTCACAGGGCTTCGATGCGGCGCTCGCGTTCGTCGGCCTGCAGCGCCTGCACCACCGGCTCGAGCTTGCCCTCCAGGATCTGCGACAGCGCGAAGTTGCGGTTGAGCCGATGGTCGGTCAGCCGGTCCTGGGGGAAGTTGTAGGTGCGGATGCGGTCGCTGCGATCGCCAGTGCCGACCTGCTCCTTGCGCTCCAGAGCACGTGCCGCCGCCAACGCGCGTTGCCGCGCGTCGTAGATGCGCGAGCGCAGCAGGGCCATCGCCCGCTGGCGGTTCTTCAGCTGGCTGCGCTCCTCCTGGCAGGCGACGACGGTGCCGGTCGGCAGGTGCGTGATGCGCACCGCGGACTCCGTCTTGTTGACGTGTTGGCCACCGGCACCGCTCGACCGGTAGGTGTCGATCTTCAGGTCCTTGTCGTCGATGTCGACCTCGACCTCTTCGACCTCCGGCAGCACGGCGACGGTCGCCGCCGACGTGTGCACGCGGCCCTTGGCCTCGGTCTCCGGCACCCGCTGCACACGGTGGCCGCCGGACTCGAACTGCATGGCTGCGAACACATTGGTGCCGCGCAGTGCGAACACGACTTCCTTGAAGCCACCCTGCTCGGCGGGCGTCATGTTCATCGGCTCGAACGCCCAGCCCATGCGCGTCGCGTAGCGCTGGTAGATAGTGCACAGGTCGCGCGCGAACAGCGCCGCTTCTTCGCCGCCGGTGCCAGCGCGGATCTCGACGATGCAGTCGCGGCGGTCATCGCCCTGGTCGGCGAGCAGGTCGTCGATCAACTCGGTGGCGGCCGCCGCTTCCCGGGCTTCGAGATCTGGCAGCTCGGCGGCGGCGAGCTCGGCCAGGTCCCGATCGGAGCCGGAACAGAGGGCCCGATGCTCGACGATCTGCGCTTGCAGTTGCAGGAACGCCTGGTAGCGCGCGACCACCGGCGACGCCTTGCCGAGCTCCTTCTGCAGGGCTGCGAGGCGATCGGCGCGTTCGAGCGCCTTCGGATCGGCGGCCTGCGCCAGCAGTTCCTGGACGCGCGCGACCATGCCGTCGAGGCGCTGCTGGATCTTCGGCCGCAGCGTGGTCATCGAGCTCCACCACTCCGGAGATTGCGGCCTGAGATCAGCTCGGGCTCCGCGGATGCAGGCGGAAAGATGCCGGGAGGCGCGGGGCGCCAGGAACCGTGCGGTGTGGAGCGGCGTGGCAGCACGCCGGCGACCTACGCCTTCGCGCCTTCCTTGCCCTTGCCGTAGCGCTTCAGGAACTTGTCGACGCGGCCAGCGGTGTCGACGAACTTCTGCGCGCCCGTGAAGTATGGGTGGCAGGCGGCGCAGATGTCGGTGCGGATCTCCGACTTGACGGAGTAGGTCGTGAACTTGTTGCCGCAGGCGCAGGTGACCGCGCACTCGACGTACTTCGGGTGGATGTCGGCTTTCATGGCACGCAACGCACCGGGATCGGTGCGAATGGAAGGGCGAGGAGTGTAGGAACGGATCGCCGCCGGTCAACAGTGGCGTGCCGCATCCCGCACAGCTACGGCGCCCAACTGAGCAGTTCGGCCAGTTCGCCGGGCTCGACCTGCACGTCGGGGAACAGCAGGCGCTGCGGTGGCACCGGCCGTTCGTCGATCCAGGCGCCGACCACCGCCAGCAGCGCCCCTCGCTGCGGGCCATCGAGGCGACGCAGCGCCGCGGCTGGCAGCAGCACCGCGGCAGC
>CANGSN010000040.1 GCA_947455805.1 Planctomycetota bacterium | reverse complement strand
TAGGTGCGCCAGGGGCCGACGTCGGTCGCCAGTCGCCTCGCCATCACGCGCGCGACCTGGGTGATGTGCGTCAGGTCGTGCGCCACCCAGGTGGCGAGCAGTTCGCCGAGCGTGACGCTGCCGAACTCTGGATGGCGGCCGCGGCGCTGCAGGTCGGCGGCCGTCAGCTGCAGGCTCGCCAGTTCGGCGAGGCTCTGCGCGCGGCACGTCGCGAACTCCGCCTGCAGCTGTCGCATCGTGCGCGGCGGTTGGCGCAGTTGTGCGAAGCGATCGAACGGCGGGAACGGCAGGGCCTCGCCATGCTGTAGCAGATGGCGCACGCGCGGCAGCCAGTCGTGGCGCTCGGCTTCGATCAGGTGGCCGAGCACGTCGATCGCGTTCCACGTCTGTGGCCCTTCGTTGCAGCGCAGCCAGGGCTCGGGCAGCTCGCCGAGCCACGTGGTGAACATCGCGGGAGTGCGCGAAAGGAAGGCGGTTCCTTCGGCGAGATCGAACGTCATCGCCAGAGGGTAGGTGGTGCGGCACGCTTGGCAAGCGCGGGGCGCCGATGGGGTCACGCGGCCAGCGCCAGGATCCACGGCAGGATGCTGATCGCGATCGACACCAGGTTGGCGATCAGCGACACCGCGAAGACCTTCGCCATGTCGTGGCGCAGGTCGGGCCGCAGCGCGTTCGATGCACGCACGACGAGCCACAGCACCAGGAACTCGACCAGCACGACGCAGCCTTCGAGGTACGCGACCGTGCGCCACGCCGGGTAGGACGTCGGCGTCAGGTCGTCCACGGCGAGCAGGAACACGATCCACGACGCGCTGTTCAGCAGCACCAGCATCCCGGCCGGACGTTGGATGGTCAGGATTCGCCGCAGCAGCCGCGATGCGACCGTGATCTCGGCCACCATCGCCACGAGCGCGAGCAGCCACAGCTCCAGCGTCATGTGCGACGGGAACGCGACCGGGTTGGCGAGCGCGTGGTGGGAGGCGAAGGCGAGCATGCGGAGAGCAGGACGATGCTACCTCAGCGACTGCCGGGCCCGTTCTCGCGCGACGGCTCTGGCCCGAGCTTGCCGCCGGTGACCCACTCGAAGAACCCCAGCGCCTGCGGGCCCAGCACCAGATCCGCCGCCAGCGTGATCGGCGTCAGCGCCGCGCGCGTCAGCAGGCTGCCGTCGAACCACGTCGGCTGCCAGGCGCGCTGCCACTGCACCTCGCGCAGCTGCAGGTGCGCCGGGAACGTCACCGCGTCGGCGAGCGGCGGCAGCGAACGCAGCCGCGGGCGCCGTTGCAGGTGCCACGCCGACGTCTGCGTGAAGCCGCGTTCGCTCGGGTGCAGCTCGGCGAGTAGCCACAGGCGGTCGAGGCGAACGCGCACGAAGCTGGTGCGGCCCTCGTGTTCGAGGCGGGCCAACAGCGACGCGCGGCGCAGCAGCGGCAGGCGCTGGTCGAGCGGCGCATCGCGGTAGAGCTCGGCCGCGGGTTCGGCTTCGTGCGGCGCCAGCAGCGTCCGGTGGTCGGCGCCGACCAGCGTGTAGGCCACGAGCTCGGTGGGGGCCGAGGTGCCGGCGAGCCAGCGCGGTTCGAGGCGATGGATGCGGCGCGCGGCTTCGCGCAGCAGTTCGGGCATCGGCGGGGCGCTGGTGGTCGCGGTGGCCGCGGCTGGTGCGATCGCTGGGGCGAGGGCGTCGAGCGTGGTGCGCGGCAGTTGCGACGGATCGACGCGCTGGACCGCGGCCTTGTGGTCGACGTCGCCGCGCAGCACGACGCGCGCATCGTCGCGGTCGAGTTCGCTGTTCACGAACTGGCGCACGGCGGCGATCTCCACTGCACGCGGCGTCACGAAGTCGACGCCGTCGAGCAGTGTGGTCGCGATGTCGGCGCCGTCGCCGTCGCGGGCGACGAGGTACCAGTCGCCATTCGGTCCGTGCCACCAGACGCCGTGCCGCTGCGTCGGCACCGACGCGCGCACCTCGCCGTCGAACGCGACCGCGCTCTCCCCGAGCGGCGTGGTGATCGGTGTGGGGCCGGGCCACGCGTAGTCGCGCCACAGGGCGTTCGTCAGGCAGCCAGGCAGCACGGCCAGCAGGGCCAGCGTGGCGACGCGTTGGGTGCCGTGGGTGGTCACGAGGGGAACGGGTGGCGCGCTCGAGGTCCGTGGCTCGGGCCGTGGATCAACGGATCTGCACTTCGAACGGCTTGCCGTCCGCCGGGATCTCTGTCCAGCCGCTGAGGTCCCCGCCTTCACGGTGGGCATAGACGAAGCGTTGGCTGCGCGGCAGCCGCAGGCGGAACCAACCGTTGCTGTCGGTCATGCCGTCGGCGGTTCGGCGCACGGCCGGGGGCCCACCGCGGTCGACCCCGTAGAGAACCGTTGTGACCGCTCCCTTGCCATTGCCGTCGACGACGCGGCCCACGACCAGGACGAGGCTGTGTTCCTTCTCATCCAGGTCCACTGCCGTGGCCGCGGCGGCGAACGGCCCGTCGCGCCGCATCGCATCGACACCAAGCACGTCGAGGGCAGTCACCGGGCGGTCGGTCCACAGTCGGTAGCGACCATCGCCGAGGGTGGTCGTGGTGACGAAGCCGCCACCTTGGAGCTGCGCGCGCACGGCGACGTCGGCGAGCGGGCCGGCTGTGCCGATCACGCGGCCCTGCAGCGCGAAGAAGCGCGTGCCATCGAGGCGCACGTCGATGGTCTGGTCGGCACCGTTCGCCAGCGGGCCTTCGACCACGTGCTGCCAACCGAGCGGATCGACGCGCAGTTCCTTGGCTGGCTCACCGAGGCGAACGGCGAAGCTGCCGTCGTCGCCGGTGGTCACGTTGACGAGCGTCGAGCCGCCGCCGTCGCGGCAGAGCACGTCGACGTTGCGCGCGCCGAGCCCATCCGGCGTCAGGATGCGGCCGCGCAAGGTCGTGTGCGGCGCGCCGACGAACGAGACTTGGGCATCAGGGGCGCGGCCATCGGTCAAGGCGATGTCGCGCACGACGCCTTCGAGCTGCACCGTCAATTGCGTGAGAGGCCCGGCGGCAGCGATCGCGAAGCGGCCGTTCCCGTCCGTCAGCAGCTGCTTGTGCCACTCCGGCGATTGCGCGCGAGCCACGACGACGGCGCCGGCGACGGGTTTGCCGTCGAAGCCGAGCACGAGGCCGCTGGCCTCCTGGGCCGTGGCGAGGGTGAGGACGAACAGTGCCGCGACGAGGCGCGCCAACACCCTTCCGATCGACGTGGTGGTGAACCCCATGCGCGAGGATGGTAGCCAGCGCAGGGGCGCCGTCGAGGCGGTGTGCGCGAAGGGCCGCTTGCGCGTCAGAGGAGGAACCAAAGCAGCACGTCGCCGGGATCCGTGGCCAGCAGCACGAAGGCGCCGATCCAGACGGCGCAAGCAATGGCCGCGCGAGCCAATGCGCGCCGAGGCTGGCGTTGGTCGCGCAGCATGCGTTGGGCCTGCGCCCAGACCATCACCAACGAGCCTGGCAGCAGGCCCGCGAGCAGAAGGGGCGTCAAGTCGTGCAGCCATGCGGTGCCGACAACGTCCTTCGGAAGGTCCCGCGACGGTAGTGGGCGATGGCCGAGGTGCCACCAGGTCTCACACCAGACGCCGTAGAGCGAAGCGCACACGAGCAACGGGTAGAGCGCCGTCGCGGTCGCCAGCACGTCGAGCCAGCGCCTGCGCGCGGGCTCGTCGTCGGCAGCGTTCGTCGTGTTGCTGGTCATCGCGCGAACGCGCTCGCTCGGCGATCAGCCTTCGTACTTGAACGACAAGCTGACGCGCGCGCGGAAGGCGACGACCTTGCCGTTCTCGACCTTGCAGTCGAGCTTGCCGACTTCGGCAACGCGCAGGTCGCGCAGCGTCTTCGCCGCGGTCTCGATCGCGGTCTTCGCCGCGTCCTCCCACGAGACGGTGCTGGTGCCGATGATCTCCGTGACGCGGTAGACGCCGCTGCTGCTGCTCGTGCTCTTCTTCGCCATGTCGTGCTCCTTCGGGGAATGCGAGGCGCGGCGGATGCCGTGCCTCTCGCGCGCGGAGCATAGGCGGGCACGCCGGCAATGGCACGCGAGCGATGCTGGCGGTTGCGAACGACGACGGAATGCGGGCGAGGTGCGTTGGCGCCGACGTCGTTAGCATGCGGCGATGTTCGTCTTCGTGCGTGCGTGGCTCGTCGTGCTGTTCGCTTCGTTCGTGCTGCCGGCGCAGTCGCCGAAGACCGACGAGGTCGTGCGCGTGTTCGTGTTCGCCGGCCAGTCGAACATGGTCGGCGCCGACTCGCGGATCGCCGACGTGGCGCAGTTCCCGCCGTTCGCCGACGCGGCCACCGAGCTGCCGGCTGTGCGCTTCCGCCACGTGGTCGGGCGCGAAGACAAGGAACGCTCGGCGGGCTTCGTGCCACTGCGGCCGATCGCGGGCATGGTCGGGCCGGAGCTGACGTTCGCGCGCGAACTGCTGCGCCACGGCGAAGGCCCGTTGGCGATCGTCAAGGTCGCCGCCGGCGGCACGTCGCTGGCCACCGACTGGAACCCGGACGAGCCCGCGGGCTTCCAGCTGTATCCGTTGGCAGTGGCGACGGTGCGCGAGGCATTGGCCGAGCTCGATCGACAGAAGGTGCGCTGGCGGCTCGAAGGCGTCGTCTGGCACCAGGGCGAGAACGACATGTTCGGCGACGCGTCGCGCCGCGACTACGAGAAGAACCTCGCACGGTTCGTCGCCTGCTGGCGCCGCGACCTGCAGGCGCCCCAGCTGCGCTTCTTCGTCGGCGAGCTGTGCACGAAGACGATCTGGGGCATGGACCATCGCCGCGAGATGCACGCGATCGAACGGGCGCAGCGCGCGGTCGCCGAGGCCGATCCGTTCGTCGACTACGTGCCGACGTCGCACATCGCCGTCGAGATCGGCGGCGAGGCCGGCCTGCACTACCACTACGGCACGCTCGGCCAGCTCGAGCACGGCGTCGAGCATGCGCACGCCTACCTGCGCACGCTCGGCGTGGAGCCGCACGAGAAGCGCACGGGCAAGCCGTCGGTGCATCCGACGAAGGCGTCGATCGACCTCTACGTGCTGGCCGGCCATCGCAACATGGAAGGCGAACGCGCCTTCGCCGCCCAGCTCGCCGCGATGCCGGCGGCGCGCGAGCTGCTGGCGGACCAGACCGACATCGCGTTCGCCTATGCACTCGGCGGCGGCGTGTGGCGTTCCGACGGCTTCGAGACGCTCGGCCCGGCGGGGCCGTACGGCACGTTCGGGCCCGAGCTGAGCTTCGGTCGGGCGCTCGGGCGCGCGTCGCATCCGCCGTTCGCGCTGGCGAAGTGGACGCACAGCGGTGCGCAGCTCGTCGACTTGACGCCGGCCGGCAGCGAAGCGACGACCCGCAACCTGTATCCGGCGTGGCTCGCCTTCGTGCGCGAGTCGATCGCCGCCCTCGAGAAGAAGGGCCACACGGTGCGGCTCGCCGGCGTCGTCTACCACCTGGCCGAGAACGACATGGCGTGGCGTCCGTACCGGCGGCAGGCGGTGGCGCACCTGCGCGCGTGGATCGAGGCGTCGCGGCGCGATCTTTCGCTGCCGCAGCTGCGCTGGTTCGTCAGCCAGCAGACGCCGCCGAACGACGGCGATCTCGCCAAGGTCGACGTGGTCGCGGAACTGCGCGCGCTGGCCGCGGCCGACGGCCACCTCGTGGACGTCGACGCGTCACAACCGCCGCCGCAAGCGGCGAAGCTGGTGTTCGACAGCGCGGGCGTCGTCTGGCTCGGCGAACGGCTCGCCGAAGCCGTGCAGAAGCACCGCTCGCCGTGACGGGCGGTTGCACCCCGCCTGCGTGCGGAGCGGACGCCTGGCACACAACGCGTCGCCGTGGCAGGCCGCGGCGCTGGAACTTCGCCACAGGCTGGCCGCTGCGCGCGGACGCGGAGTAGGGCTGGCATCGCCGACCGTTCCGGCCGGCACCAGGAGGCAACCATGAACCAGCGACTCCCGTCCGTCCTGTTCGCCTTTTCCTTGGTCGGCGCTCTCGCCGCGCAGGATCAGGCGCCGGCCGCTCCGAACCCCAAGACGCCGCAGCACGAACGCCTCGCCGCGTTCGTCGGCGCGTGGCGCACCGAGACCAAGGTCGAGGCGGTGCCCGGTGTGGCGGGCATGGAGAAGGCCGCCGAGATGGCCGGCGTCGAACACGCCGAACTGCTGTGCAACGGCCTGTGGCTGAAGGTGCAGGGCGAAGGCACCTGCCAAGGGCAAGCGTGTTCGGGCCTGTGGCTGCTCGGCTACGACCCGATCGCGAAGTCGTTCCAGTGCCTCGCGGCGTCCAACATGGATCCCGCGCCGTGCTGCCTCGAAGGGCGCTTCGACGAAGCGGCGAAGGTCTGGCACTTCGTCGGCGACACGCCGATGGGCCGGCTGCGCAGCGAACTCGTGTTCGACGGCGCCGATCGTTCGGTCGAGACGTGCTTCGTGCCGGGCGCCGACGGCAAGGAAGTGCAGTGCATGCAGATCGTCCGCACGCGCGCGCAGGGCGTCGTCGCCAAGGATGCGTTGGTCGAACGCGCGATCGCGAAGGCGGAGAAGGACGGCAAGCTGCAAAAGCCGCTGGCGGCGCTGCACGCCGACTGCGGCACGTGGGACGCGGCGTTCCAGATGACGATGCCGGGCGCCGAGCCGATGTCGGCGAAGTGCCGCGAGGTCGTGGCGCCGGTCTGCGGCGACAGCTGGACGTGGTCGACGTTCACCGGCGAGCTGATGGGCGGGCCGTTCGAAGGCCACGCGCTGACCGGCTACGACGGCAAGACCGACAAGGTCGTGAGCTTCTGGATCGACAGTGCCAACGGCGCCTGGATGCGCACCGACGGCAGCTACGACGCCGCGAGCAAGTCGTTCGCGATGACCGGAACGTGCTACGACGAAGCCCGCAAGCGGCAGGCGGTGTCGTCGACGGCTACGGCGACCGGCGCGGATGCGCGCACGTTGCGCATGGTCTTCGGCGCCGGCGACCGCCAGCACGTGATGACGATCGACTACCAGCGCGCGGCGAAGTGATCGCCGCGGGCGGACACAGCTCGGACGAGCGGACGATCGCAGTCTGCCGACCGTTCCGAACCGGGAGGCTGCGATGGCCGTGCTCGAAGCGTGCAACGGGGTCACGTTCGTGCCGAGCGCGCCGATGTCGGAGTAGGCGTTCTGGGCGGAAACCGTGGTCGCCTTGAGGAACGGGGAGCTGCTCCGACCCGTTCTGGCGCCTCGCGACGAGTCGATCTCTTGCCTTGGCCGGGAGTAGCGAGCCGGCGATCCCGTCCTTCACGCGCCTTGAAGAGGCGACGCTGTCCGTCCGAGCGGTCGGCAACGACCCCGGCGGTCCTCACCTGGCCAGGACTCGCCGATGCCGAGCTGCGACGTGTCCGTCGAACGGGACGCGACGCCCGCCACCGCCGGTAGGACCGTCAGTTCCAACCGCTCCACGTGCGGGCAACAGCCCCGTGCGAAGGTCGCCAGCGAGCGCTTGACCGGCGCCGCGGCGTCGCTAAGTTTCCTGCCCTCGAACGGCCGAAAGCCGTCCGCGCGATCCTCGATAGCTCAGTTGGTAGAGCAGGTGACTGTTAATCACCGGGTCGTAGGTTCAAGTCCTACTCGAGGAGCCACTTCCGCCTGAACGGGCGGACCAACCCGCCCCGCAGCTCACCCTGCGGGGCGGTTGCGTTTCCGGAGGCCGCTTGCGGCCCCCGGTGTTGCCAGCTCCCAACCCAGCAAGCTAGCCCAGCAAGCCAGCCCCGCCAGCCAGCGCCTACTGGTCGGCGAACCGCCACGGCACCGGCTGCCGCGGCACCTCGCCGCCGAGCAGCGCCAGCCGGACCGCGGCGATCGGCACCGAGTTTTGCGCCAGCACTGCGTCGTGGAAGCGCTTCTCGCTCCATCCCTGTTTGCCGACCAGGTCGCGCTGCAGCGCGCGCAGCTGCAGGCCGCCGAGCATGTAGGCCGCCTGGTAGAGCGGTCCGTAGCCGCCGCTCAGCGAGCGCCGGACCTCGCCTTCGGCGGCGGCGCGTTCGTGGCCGACGCGCTCGATCAGGTACTCGACGCACTGCGGCCCGGTCCAGCGGCCGAGGTGGAAGTTCAGCGAGAAGACGATGCGCGCGCAGCGGTGCTTGCGCCAGTAGAGCATGCCGACCTTGTCCTCCGGCCCCTTCCACAGGCCGAGCTCGTACATGCGCATCTCCCAGTAGAGCGCCCAGCCCTCCATCCAGAACGGCGTGCCGAACGGCTCGCGCCAGGTCTTGTGCCGTGCCTGGCTGTACTGCTGCAGCCAGTGGCCGGGGATCAGTTCGTGGTGCACCGTCGCGCGGCAGAAGTGCTCGTTGTTGCTGCGCAGCGCCTGCAGCTTCTCGATGTGCGCCATGGCGTCGGTCGGGAACGCCACGTGGATCGTCTCGCCGCCGAGGAAGAACGGGTTCTGTCGCTGCGCCTGCCGCGACAGCATCGTCATCCGCCAACACTCCTTCGCCAGGGCTGGGAGGGTGATCAGGTCGCGCTGCTCGAGGAAGGCGATCGCTTCGTGCGCGAGATCGCGGACCAGCGACGGCTGCTCGCCCGGCGGCCGGTGGTTCTCCTTCACCTTGGCCAGCGCCTGCCGCCAGTCGGCGCAGCCCAGCGCCGTCGCCGCCTTCGCCATCTCGTCGTCGCAGAACGCGAACTCGCGCTCGGCGATCGCCACCAGTTCGGCCGGCGTGTAGGGGATCCACTCGAAGCCGAGTTCGCGCTGCAGCGCCGCTTCGCCGATCGGGTCGCCGCGCAGCGACTGGTCGCCGCCGCCGGCTTCGGCCAGTTCGCGCAGCGCGTCGCCGAGCTGTTCGAGCGCCTTGTCGGTGGTGGAGTAGGGAGCCTGCACCCACCAGGCGAACTGCGGGTCGTAGCCGTCGCGGAACTCGAACCACTCGCGCAGCGCCGAGCGCAGCTCGCGCAGCCGGCGGTCGGCGCGGGTGCACAGCCGCGGTTCGGGGCGTTCGCCGTCCTTGCGCACGCGCGCGAGCACAGCCGCGGCGGCGGTGGCGACCGCTTCGAGCTGCTCGGCGGTGCTTTGCGGCACCACGTCCTCGAGGCGGCGGCGCGCTTCGCACAGCGCCGTGATCGGCGCGGTGAAGCCGAGCAGCGGTTGCAGCGCCTGGTCGCGCTCCTGTTCGCTGCCGAGCTGGGCCAGTTCGCGGGCGACGTGCGTCTCCAGCAGCAGCAGGTCGACGCGCTGGTCGGCCGACAGGCCGTCGAACGGCGCTTCGCGCAGGGCGTCCTGCTCCTGTTCGAGCCGCTGCCGCAGGCGCGTGCGGCGTTCGTCCGAGAGCGGCGCGTCGTAGCGGCGAGCGAGGTCGCGCAGGTCGGCGCTCAGCGCCTCGATGCGAGTGCGCGGATCGGGCGGCGTCTGGGCGGTGGTGGAGCCGGCCGCGGCGAGGGCCGCCAGGGAAAGCAGAACGGCGTAGCTGCGCATCTGCGCATGCTACGCCGTCGTGTCGACCGTTCGCGTGGTGAGGCCGGCTTCCAAGGAGACGCCGCAGCGGGGCTGATGGCGTCGATTCCTTGGTGGATGGGTCCCGCGTTGCGGCGTCCCAGCATCACTGCGCCGGGTCGCCCAGCGGGCGAGCCGGCTCAAACCTTCGGGCCGGCGTTGCGGATCTTCTCGCTGGCGCGGTCCGCATACTTGCCGAAGTTCTTCGCGAACAGGCCGGCGAGCAGCTTCGCCTTCGCGTCGTAGGCCGCCTTGTCGGCCCACGTGTTGCGCGGCGTCAGGATCTCGGCCGGCACGTTGGCGCAGGTCTGCGGCACGTGCAGCCCGAAGATCGGGTCGACGACCGTCTGCGCCTTGCTCAGCGAGCCGTCGTGGATCGCGTCGAGGATCGCGCGCGTGTGCTTCAGGCTCATGCGCTTGCCGGTGCCGGGGCCGCCGCCGCTCCAGCCGGTGTTGACCAGCCACGCCTGGCTGCCGTTCTTGGCGATCTTGTCGGCGAGCAGCTCGGCGTACTTGGTCGGGTGCCAGACCATGAACGCGGCGCCGAAGCAGGCCGAGAACGTCGTCTCCGGGTCCTTCACGCCCATCTCGGTGCCGGCGACCTTCGCCGTGTAGCCCGAGATGAAGTGGTACATCGCCTGCTCCGGGGTCAGCTTGCTGACCGGCGGCAGCACGCCGAACGCGTCGCACGTCAGGAAGATGACGTTCTTCGGGTGCTTGCCGACGCAGGGGATCTTGGCGTTCGGGATGTACTCGACCGGGTAGCTGCAGCGCGTGTTCTCGGTGATCGACTGGTTGGTGTAGTCGACGACGCGCGTCTGCTTGTCGTAGACGACGTTCTCCAGCACCGAGCCGTAGCGGATCGCGTCGTAGATCTCCGGCTCCTGCTCGCGCGTCAGGTTGATGCACTTCGCGTAGCAGCCGCCCTCGATGTTGAAGATGCCGTCGTCGCTCCAGCAGTGCTCGTCGTCGCCGATCAGCTGGCGGCGCGGGTCGGCCGACAGCGTCGTCTTGCCGGTGCCCGACAGGCCGAAGAACAGCGACACGTCGCCGTCCTTGCCCTCGTTGGCCGAGCAGTGCATCGACATGACGCCCTTCTTGGGCATCAGGTAGTTCATGATCGTGAACACGCCCTTCTTCATCTCGCCGGCGTACTGCGTGCCGAGGATGACGAACTCACCGCGCTCGAACGACAGGCTGACCGAGGTCGAGCTGGTCATCGCGTCGGTCTGCGAGTTGGCCGGGAACAGGCCGGCGTTGAAGATCGTGTAGTGGGGCTCGCCGAACGCCGCGAGCTGATCCTTGGTCGGGCGGATCAGCATGTTCCACATGAACAGCGCGTGGTACGCGTTCAGGCAGACGATGCGGACCTTGATCTGGTGCTTGGGATCCCAGCCGGCGAAGCCGTCGACGACGTAGAGCTGGTCGCGGGTGTTGAGGAAGTCGATCGCGCGCTGGCGGTTCACCAGGAACGTCTTGTCGGTGAGCTTGATGTTGACGTCGCCCCACCAGACGTCCTTGGTCGAGGGCTCGGAGTCGACGATGCGCTTGTCCTTCGGCGAGCGGCCGGTCTTCGCGCCGGAGCGAGCGGCGAGTGCGCCGCTGCTGACGATCTCTCCCTCGCCGCGCTTCAGCGCTTGCTCGTAGAGGATGCTCGGCTCCGCGTTGCGGAGCACGTTGGTGACCTTGATGCCGTACTTGGACAGATCGAACGTGGACATGGTGGGGAGTGGGGCGCGCGGCGTGTGGCCGCGTTTCGGGGCGAGCAGGGTAGTGATCCCGGTCGGGAGGGTCCAGTGGGCCCGCGCGAGCGCGCGGCGCCAGGAAGAAAGCTCTTGCGTGCCTCTGCAGCGGTCGCTAGGTTCCGCGCCCCCAACGGGCACCCGTAGCTCAATTGGATAGAGTACCAGACTACGAATCTGGTGGTTGGAGGTTCGATTCCTCCCGGGTGTACCAACCTCCGCCCGCCGGCGTCATGCCGGCGGGCAGGAACTTAGCAGGCGCAGCGCCTGCTCGACCCTGCTGGCTCGCCGAACCCTGCTGGAGCGCCGCTCGCAGGTCGCGCAGCGGGCGAGTCACCCTTCGAGGCTCCGCCGCATGAGCTCGTCCGCCCACCGCGAGACCCCGGACGCGTTCCCGCCGGACTACCTCGACAGCCTGGCGAAGAGCATCCGCAGCAGCCGTCAGTTCACGGTCAACAACCTGAACCGCGACTTCGTCGGCACCCGCGGCTTCTCGGTCGTGTTCGTGCGCGACAGCGTGGCGAAGGTCGCCGCCGAGTTCCCGTTCTTCGCCCCCTACCTGCAGCGCGCGCTGCGTCCCGACTGCAATGCCTTCTACCTGAACCCGCTGCAGCTCGAGGCCGGCTCGCGCGTCGACCCGCACATCGACCGCAGCCTGCGCAGCTACTGCAAGGACATCGCGACGCCGCTCGAGGTCAGCGTGCTCTACGTCGAAGTGCCGCCCGGCATGCGCGGCGGCTCGCTGGTGCTGGCTCGGGGCAAGAAGACGCTGGCCCGCGTGACGCCGCAGCCCAACCTGCTGGTCGGCTTCGACGGCGACCTGACGCACTCGGTCGAACGCGTCGACAGCCCGGGCCGGCGGCTCAGCCTCGTCTGCGAGCAGTACGCGCTCGACGAACGCGAACTCGCCGAGGTGCCGACCTACCGCGTCGAGACGCGCGCGCGCTCGTATTGAGGTCTGCGGTCCATCACTTGCCTGCCGGCTGCCACTGCACCGCGTCCCACTCGCCGAAGCGGTCGGGGCCGCCCTCGCGCGGCGGCCGCCGGTCTTGGCGCATGCGGCGCTGGATCTCGGCGCACTTCTGCGCCAGCACCTGCTCGCCGCGCGCCGTCGCGGCGACGCGCGCGATCTCGACGGCGCCGAACGCCCACTCGCTGTAGGCAGTGCCGTACGACCACGCCAGCAGCGTCGGGTCGGTGCTGCGCCACTGCTCGGGCGCCAGCGGCGCGCCGTCGAGCCAGCGGATCGCCATGCCGACCTGGGTGTCGCGTTCGTCGAGCAGCCAGCCGTGCTGCACGACGTTCTGGGCCAGCGCCTCGGCGAGTTCGCGCGCCTTCTGGTTGCCGGTGACGCGGTGCTGCGCGCCGAAGCCGACCGCCGCCATCGCGTCCTGCCACGGGTTCCAATACCGGCAGCTGCCCTGCAGCAGGCGCCCGTCGGGATCGTTGATCGCCATCGGCCGCACGCGATCGGCCGGCAGCGTGCGGCCGGCCCACTGCTCGAAGTAGACGCGGTCCATGCGTTCGTCCATGCGCTGCCGCAGCGCCGCGTCGTCGTTGATCAGCGCGATCCATGCCGCGGTCAGCGCCGTGCGCCCGCCGCCGCGCGGTGCGCCGGCGTTCGACGTCGACCAGCCCGGCTTCGTGGTCTGGCCGCCGAGGTAGAGCCGCGCTTCGTTGGCCAGTTCGGCGCGCGCCCAGTGCGCACCGGTCAGCAGCGCGAACGCCGCCATCGTCTGGCTGCACCAGTGCTCGCGGTCCTTGCCGGTCCAGCCGTGCGTCTCGTGCGGCGCCTTCGCATCGGTCTTGCCGAGGCGATCGGGCGACACCGACGGATGCCAGTGCGTGCGCCCGGCCCAGACCACCCAGTCGGGATGGTTCGCCGGCTCGACCGGACTGCCGTCGACTTCGAAGAAGTGCACCGCGCGGCAGGCCTCCTGCAGCAGCGACGCCTCCGCTTCGAGCAGCAGGCTCGGCAGTCCGCTGTGCGCGACCGGCGACAGCTTGACGACGCCGAAGTCGTTCTGGTCACCGGTCTGGCCGGCGATGCGGGCCATGCCCATCGGCCCGGCCGCGAACGGATCGCCGCCGGGCTTGTCGCCGGCGACGAAGGCGCGGTGCCGCTG
>CANGSN010000039.1 GCA_947455805.1 Planctomycetota bacterium | reverse complement strand
GGCGGCCCGCAGCGTGTTCGGCTCGAGGCAGGGTCGGCTGCACCGATGGAGGTGCTTTTGCTAGAGCTGCCCTGTCGCGCAGTCGCCTCAGCGAGCGACCACCGGCTCCTCGATGACGTCCGTGACCTGGGCGCGGACCATGACCATCAGGTTGCGATTCTCGTCCGCCGAGCCCTCCTGCTTGAACAGCAGCGACAGCAGCGGCAAGCTCGCCAGCAGCGGGATCTCGGCGCGGCGCTCCTTGGTCAGAACCTGGCGCAGGCCGCCGAGCAGGACCGTGCCGCCGTCCGGCACCTTGACCGTGGTCGCGAACTGCGTGACCGTGAGGTCCGGCAGCTGGATCGTGACCGGAAGCGTCGAGCCGGCGAGCGACGTCGTGAACGTTGGGATCGGGCGCTGCAGCTCGGCCACCGTCGGCGTCAGGTTGAGCAGGATGTACTTCCGGTCGTTCAGGATGATCGGCAGCACGTCGAGCACCAGGCCGTCCTGGATCACGTCGACCTTCGGGTCGGCGATGAACGCCGCCTGCGCGACTTCGACGTCGAAGTCGCGGACATAGCTGGTCTGGTTGATCACCGCGACGTGGCCGCGGCCGTTGTTGACGATCGACAGGATCTGGCTGTTGACGATCTCGGCATCCGAGCGCTTCTCGACGGCGCGCAGGATCATGTTCAGCTGCAGGTCGTCGATCAGCGTCCAGCCAGCCGTCAGGCCGCCGGTGGGGCTCAGCGCCTTGCCCAGGTCGGTCGAGAAGTAGTTCTCGGTGCGTGCGCGCAGATCACCGTCGCCGCCATCGTTGAAGAACGCGCCAGCGAGCGGGTTGGCGGCTGGGTCACCGGTGCCACCGTTGTCCTGGCCCTGCGACGTGTTGTTGACGAGGCCGTTGGTGCTGTCGTCGAGGGTGACGATGTCGCCCTTGTTGCCCGAGCCACCGAGGCCACGGAAGTCGATGCCGACCTCCTGCAGGAAGTTGCGCGAGATCGTCAGGAACTTCGAGTCGATGGTGACGATCGACGTCTGGAAGCGGCGCATGTCGCGCAGGGCCGCAGCGATCGACTTTTGGACCGTCGCCGGCGCCGTCACGATCAGCAGGCCCGTCTCCTCGACGTCCATCTTGTTGCCGTCCTGCTCCCAGATCTTCTGGTCGTCCTTGCTCTTCGGGCCGGTAGCGGCCTTCAGCAGTTCGACCAGGGTCGCCGGCAGCATCGCGGGACGCTTTTCTTCCTTCTCGCTGCCAGAACGCGGCGTCTCGTCCGGCGTGTCGCCGGGGATCGACATGATCGTCGGCGGCAGGAAGTCGGTGCGTTCCAGCAGGATGTCGCGCACCGAGTAGATCTCGGTGACGGCGTCGCCGAGGCCCTCGGCGGAATCGCCGACCACCACGAGGCCGTGCTTGACGCGCCACGACAGGTTCGGGTTGCGGTAGACGAGGGCGTTGAGCACGTTCTCGAGCGTCTCGTTGCCGCTCAGCGAGCCCTCGAACTTGGGCCCTTCGTCGATCTTCGTGCGGGCTGCGGGCGTCACCAGGATCTGTACCTCGGTGACCGCCTGCAGGACCTTCAGCACCTCGACGTAGTTGCCGGTGTCGGCATTGAAGCTCAGCGGGCCGACCGTCTTGGTCTGCACCTTCTCGGTCACCTTGGCGTCCTCGGGCGAGATCGCCACCGATTGACCCGAGATGCTGCCGCGCTTCTGCGCCTTCTCCCACACCGCTTCGTTGGTGACCAACACCTCGGTCTGCGGGTTCTTCAGCTCCTCCTGCGCCTCGAGCATCTTGCGGATCTCGATCGCGCGCTGCTGGTACCACGCGTCGCTGTCGCCCTGGCGAGCGGCCTTGCGCGCCGCGGCGAGCATGTCCTGGGCGAGCTGGTGCTCCGGCATCAGGTCGTGCGCCTTCTGGGCAAGGTCGCGCGCTGCCTCGAAGTGCTTGGCCGAGAATTCTTCCTGCGCCTTCAGCAGGTAGCCCTCGACCCGGTCGACCTTGCGCGCGTAGGCCTCGGCCTCGCGGCGGCGGTTGACCTCCTGGAGCTGGGCATTGAGCTTGGCCTGGTCCTGGCGCTGGGCTTCGTCGTAGCGGCTGCTGGCATCCGACTGCATGGCCTGAACCTGAGCCGGCAGGTCGCCCCAGTTCATGTCGTTCTTGGCTTCGATGACCAGGGCGG
The DNA here is from genome assembly GCA_947455805.1 of Planctomycetota bacterium. GTDB lineage: Bacteria > Planctomycetota > UBA1135 > UBA1135 > UBA2386 > UBA2386. Next base: position 11,224 of record CANGSN010000039.1, on the reverse strand, counting down.
CGACGCGCAGGTCCTCGATCGCCAGCGTGTAGCGCTTGGCTTCGACATGGTCCTTGGCGCGCTGCATCGCCGACTGGACGTCGCTGCGAGCGCGTTCCTCGCCGATCGTGCGCAGGCGCAGCTGCTCCTCCGACCACGACACCTGGGTGCCGATCGGCTCACCGAGTTCGGCCTGCACGGCCGACAGCAGCGACAGCACCTCGGGGTTCGCCGGCGCATACTCCTTGGCCTTCAGCAGCTCGAGCTTGGCCGCGGCGAGATCGCCGTTGCGACGCAGAGTTTGGGCCGCCTGCAGATAGTTGTCGACGAGCGCCTTGTTGCGCTCGCGCTGGACCTGCGCTTCGAGGTTCTGCGGATCCTGCGTCTCCGGTTGCGCAACCGGCGTTCGCGCGCTGGTCGCGTCCTGGTTCGCGCTCGGAGTCGAAGACTCGCCCGAGGTCGAGCAGGAAGCGCCGAGGACGGCGGCGGTCAGAGAGGCAGCGAGAAGGCGCGAATGTTCGAGAGCCATCGGTTCACGCTCAAGGCATGCAAGACAGCTGCGGCGCCGTGGGGGCGGCAACCGCATCTCTCATGGCGACAGCAAGCGACCGGGGGACCACACGATGCAAGCATCGCCGCCAGACCGAGGGACGATCGGTTGGCGCCGGCCGAGAGGGACTTGTTGGCGACGTGAGAGCGACAGACTTCGCCGTGGTTCGTACGCACCGCGGCGATGGTCGGGCACCGTAGCCACGCAACGGCGTGGGTGCCAGCGCTTTTTGTCGCTGCCCGTCGTTCTTTTGCGTCGAACGTGGCCGCGGCATCGGGATCGGCGGGACCGTGTTCCGGCGCGCCGTTCCGCGACGGATGCCAAGCGCACCGTCTGCCAGGCGCACCGTAGAACCCCCCGAAAATGCAGTGCGGCCGCTCCGACGAGGTCGGGGCGGCCGCTGGCGCGACTCTTCGGGCACCGGCTCGGCGCTGACGCCGAGGCAACCCGAATCACTTCGCGTTCTCCTGGCGCCGCCTACTTGGCGCCGAGTCCACCGCCGAAGTTGATTTCCGTGAACTCGGCTTCGTTGCAGACGTCGGCCGTCTTGGCCACGTCGTCATAGAAGGTGCCGGGATAAGCCTCGATCACGCACGGAAGCAGCTTCTTGGTGCCGGGCTTCGAGACGTCGGGGACCATGCTGTTCGGGTCCTTGCGGATCCGGACCAGCTCGGCCTTGACGTCGGCCAGGTTGTAGAGGGGCTTCGGGCCCACTTCCCAACGGATCTTGTGGCCTTGCAGCACGTAGCGATAGGGACGCTTGGTGGTGGGGTTCAGGACCCCGACTCCGCCACCATTCGGCCACGTCGGCTGGCCAGCGGCCTCGACATAGATCTTGACCGACAGCTGTTCCTGCGGGGGGGCTACGGTCGGAGAGCTGCCCTTGTCCTTCGGGAGGAAGGCTGGCAGCTTCGACTCGAGCACTTTGAAGTCGATGCAGATGAAGAAGATGATCATCAGGAACACGACGTCGATCATCGGCGTCATGTCCGGCTTGACCTCTTCCTGGGCGTCGTCTAGGGCGCTCATGACTTCTTCTTCTTCTCCTCCTTGTCCTGTTCGGACAAGGCCAGCTCGACCTTCCAGAAGGCAATGTCAGGCATGCTGCATTGCTTCATGACCTCGCCGACGTAGTGCCATTCGGTCCACTTGTCGGCGCGCACCAGGATCGGATCGTCGATCAGCTTCACGGTGCGGCCCGCGATCACTTCGTCGACCAGCTTCAGGGTGCCGCGGTTGATGCCGTCCTTGCGGATCTCCAGCAGCATGTCGCGGATCGGCGCGTAGTTCTTGCCGTGGACGGTCGGGTCGTAGCGAACCTTCTGGTTATACACGACCGTGCCGTTCTGCAGCACGTTGATGACGGGACGATTCGGCGCAGGCTTGTCGTCCGGCTCGATGAACTGGGCCTTGGGCAGCACCAGGTCCTCGAGGTTCTTCTGGCTCAGGTCGATGACCAGCACGAAGAAGATCATCAGCAGGAACACGCAGTCGATCATGGGCGTCATGTCCATCTCGACATTCTGCTGGACCAACTTGCTTACGTCGGACATTGGCACGTTCCTTCGGCGGCCCGAACGCATTCGCGTCGGCGCGCCGAGTGTGGGATGAGGGAGATGGTTGCGGGGTCAAACGGCGATGGTGACTGCGCCGTTCATTGCATCTCTCAGCCCTTGGCCCGGAATCGCTCGAACAGCTCTTCGCTGATTGCGTTGATCTCGGTCGACACGCGGATCACGCGGTTGCGCAGCGTGAAGAACATGACGCCGACCGGGATCGCGACCGTCAGGCCGAAGATCGTCGTGATCAGTGCCATCTTGATGCCGCCGGCCAGCTGTGCCGGGCTGACCGAGCCACCGGCCGCCGCGATCGCGCTGAAGGTGAAGAACATGCCGGTCACCGTGCCGAACAGACCCATCATCGGCGCCAGTGCCGAGATCAGCGACAGCCAGCCGATCTTCTGGAACAGCTTGACCGACTCCTCGGTCTGCATCTCGCGAAGCGCCGCCTGGATCGTGTCGAACGCGTGCTCGCGCTTGGCGAGGCCGGCGCCGATCACGTTGGTCAGGTAGCAGCGCGTGCTCTCGCACTGCTGCGCGGCACCCTCGAAGTCGTCCTCGTTGAAGAACGCTTCGATCTGGCCGAGAAGATCCGGCGGCGCCAGCTTCTCGCGCGTGATCGAGATGAAGTTCTCGATGATCAGCGCGGTGGCGATGACCGACATCGCGACGATGAGGTAGCCGACCGTGCCGCAGTTCTTGTACTGGAACAGCTGGACGACGATGCTCTCCTCTTCGGTCGCGGTGGCCGCGGCCGCGGGGTCTTGCGCCACCAGCGTAGCGGAGAGCAGCAGGGGCGCGGCGACAGCGAGCAGACGAAGGAACGGGACGTTCTTCAGGATCATGGACAGAATGGGCCTGCTAGTCACGCAGGCCGGGAGAGGGGCGGTTCGATGGAGTGGGGGAGTTTGCTGAGCTGCGCGCAGCACGCAAGGGCCGGGCGCAGAAAGTGCGGTGCAGACGTTCGGTCGGGCGGCAGCGCTTCAGCGCGCCAGCTCCTGCTTGGCCAGGGCGGCGAAACGCGACGTCGGGTAGCTGTTGACGACGATCTGGAAGTAGCTGTTCGCGCGCTGCTTCCAGGTGTCGTTCTCGCGCTCCGGGCCGAGCTCGAGCAGGCAGCGGCCGAGGTAGTAGTTGGCCTTGGCACTGGCTTCGTCGCTGGCCACGTCGAAGACGCTGGCGCGCGCGAGGCTGACCTGCGCCCGGCGGAAGTCTTCGGGCTTCTTGCTGGCCAGGGCGACGTGGAACTGCGCCTCGCCGGCACCGGCATGGCCGACCGCGACCAGGGCCGGGTCGTTGCTGCCGGCCAGTTCGTTGAAGAACGACTCGGCTCGCGCGAAGTCCTTCTCGATGACGTAGGTCTCGCCTTCGCCGACGCGCGCGTTGGTCTTCAGCAGCTTCAGCTCCGCGTCGGCCGGCGACGGCTTGGCGAGGGCCGAGTCGGCGGCGCTGGCGGCGCTGGTGAAGGCGGTGCGAGCCTCGCCGGCTTTGCCGTCGGCGAGCAGCGTCATCGCCAGTTCGAACTTGGCGCGTGCGCTCCACACGGCGCCGAACGACTCGCGCAGGGCGCGTTCGTCGAGTTCGCGCAGCGTGGTCGCCGCAGCGCCACCGGTCCCAGCCAGGCGCTCGGCGCGCCCGGCCAGCAGCATCGCCTCGGGCGTGCGCAGGTGGTTCGGGTTGTCGGTCAGCCACTTCTTGGCGCGCTCGGCGGCGGTCGCGGCGGCACCGCGATCGGCCGCAGCAGCGGCCACGGCGGCCTTGATCAGGAAGAACTCGGCCTCCGCCTTGACCAGCGGACGGTCGCTCTTGACGTCGCCGAAGAACTGCGTCGCTGCGGCGAAGTCGCCGCGCTCGAGCGCCGCGCGGCCCGACTCGAACGCTTCCGGGAGGTTGCCGAACTCGACGCGGCCGACGGCGATCGCCGGCAGCTCGAAGTTGTCCTTGCCACCGTTGCGCTTGCCGCGCACGCCGGTCAGCAGCAACTCGGTGATCTCGACGCCGCGCTCGACCTTGCCGTCGGTGCGGTGGACGACGTCGTTCTGGGCGGGGGCCAGCGAAGCCAGCACCAGGCCGGCCAACAGCAGGGGGGAAGTGCGCATCGTGGTCACGTGGGCTTGGGCGGTTGAGCGAGCCAGGTCTTCGCGGCGTCCTGATCGTGGGGCGGGTTCGCGATCGGGATCAGTTGCGGTTGTTCATGAAGTTCTTGTGCAGCCGCAGGCCCTCGGCACCGAAGGTCTTCAAGGTGGCGAAGTCGTCGGTCGAACGCGTCGACGCGTAGATCGAGTCGGCGTAGCCCTTGTACTTCGAGTCCTTCGTCGCGGCGCGCTTGGCGAACCAGAACGCTTCCCACTGCATGCGGTACCAGTCGAGGCTGAACTTCCGCATCTCCGCGGTCTTGTTGCGGACCTGGTAGTAGTCCTGCATGAACTTGGCGTAGGCCTCGACCGGCTTCTCGAGACCTGGCTCGACGCGGGCGCGACCGCTCTTGTCGTACTCGAGCCAGCCACCGAGCGCGCGCGCGATCTGGCGCTTGAGTTCGAGCCGCTGCGGATTGGCTTTCTCGGCGGCCTCGAGCATCGTCAACGCCTCGGTGAACTTGCGCAGCTGCAGCAACGCTTCGCCGACCATCGGGCGCACGACCTGGTCCAGCACCTTCTTGGTCTGGTCGCTGGTGTCGCTCTCGAAGTCGGCGAGGATCTTGCGCGCGATCTCGTCGACGCGCTGCCATTCGCCGAGTTGCTCGCAGGTCTGGGCCGTCGCCACCAGCACACCGAGCTGCGGCTTCGGCGACGTGGCGATGTAGTCGAGGCCGAGCGCGACCAGGCTGCGCTGCGTCGCCTCGAGCTCGGCGGTGGCCTTGTCGATGACCTGCTCGCCCTTGTCACCGGCGATCGCCTTGTTCAGCTCCTCGGTCTGCGACTTCGCGCGGGCCTGCAGCTCGCGGAAGATGTCGGTCGCGAGGCTGGCCGAGCGAACCTTGTCGATCGCCTTCAGCCGCACGCGGGCGGCCTCGGCCTTGTCGAGCTGGGCCTGGTCGGCGGCGAGGCGGCCGAGGTACTCGAGCGAGTAGACGACCATCTGGTTCTGCGCGCCGTCCTTCTCGTTGGCGGCGAGGAAGGCTTCGACCTTCTGCACGGCGTCCGGGTACTTGGCCAGGTCCTTCTTGCGCTTCAGCTCGTTGCTGCCGCGGGCCTCCATGTAGGCCATCTGCACCTCGGCCCAGTCGGCCTCGAGCATCGCCACCTGGCGGACCTGCTGGCGGGCGGTGTCGCGCGCCTCGATCTCGTTCTCCTTGGCGAACGTCCGGTAGGCCGCCAGCGACTGCCGCGCCTTGTCGAACTCGCCGAGCATCAGCTGGGCGCGGCCGATGTTGACCCGCGCGCGCTCGTAGTAGAGGAACTTGGCGTCGATCTGCTCGAACTGCGCGATCGCCTCTGCGTACTTCTTGTCGGTCTGGAACAGGTCGTTGCCCTGCTTCCAGAACAGCTTGGCGCCGCCGCCGACCGAGTAGGTCTTGATCAGCTCGGCCGCGTCGCGGTAGAGCGTCTCGAAGTAGGGGTCGTTCTTGCTCTGCCGCTTCAGCGCCGAGATGGCGCGGTCGAGGGCGTCGGCTGCTTCTCCTGCCCGCTTCTCGTCGTCGCCGGCGTGGCGCTTCAGGCCTTCGCCGAACGCCAGGATCGCCTCGACGTAGCGCTCGCTCTGGCCGTAGGCGGTGCCCAGCATCTGCCAGGCTTCGAGGCCGAACTTCTTGGCGTCGTCGCCGGTCAGCGTCGGGATGGCCCTGTGCAGGCCCTTGATCGCGGCCTCGAGGTTCTTGTTCTGGAACTCGCCCTTGGCGATCTCGAACAGCAGGCCGCCGCTGACCAGGTTCTGCTGCACGGCCAGGATGTCGCGCAGCACGGCCTTCGCGCGTACGCCGACGAAGTCGTTGGGGTGCTTGTCGTTGATGCGCTTCACCATCGCCATGGCGTCGGCGACCTTCTTCGGGTCGCCCGACTCGGCGAGGAACTTGCTCTCGGCGAGCAGCATCAAGTGCCCGAACTCCTCGCTGACGACGTCGAAAAGGTCCCTGCCCTTCTCGCCGAACTGCGCCACGTGCTTGCGGAACTCGGCGAACAGGTCCGGGGTCTCCGGGCTGCCCTGCTTGACCATCACGTCGCCGACGCGCTCGTAGACCTCCTGCAGCATCTCGAACATCGCGGCTTCGAGGTCGGCGCCGAGTTCGAGCTCGCCCTTTTCCGAAGCTTCGAGCGACGTCACGATCGTGCGGATCGTGCTGCGGTAGCTCTCGATCGCTTCGGTGGTCTTGCCGTCGACTTCGCGGCATTGCGCGATCTCGAACAGCGCGCGCATGCCGCTGTAGGTCTCTTCTCCGGCTTCGTAGATCAGCTCGGTCAGGTGGTTGATGGCTCGCGTCACCAGGACGCTGCGGTTCGCCTTGTCGGCGCGGCCCTGTTCGCGCATCAGCACGCCGGCCTGCAGCCACATCTGGTAGGCGCGGCCCTGCTTCTCCGGGTCCTCGCTGCCGCTGAAGCTCTTGCGTACCGTTTCGCAGGCTTCGATGCCGCCGTCGAAGACCTTGGCGGCCTCGGCCTCGATCTCCTTGACCTTCTCGGGCGACTCGGTGCGCGCGATCTCGATCTCCTCGACCAGGAACTTGCCGTAGTCGGCCGAGGCTTCCGCCAGCGTCAGGCGGGCGCCGAGCTGCACGCGTTCGTCCTTCGACTGGTCGACGAGCTGCTTGCTCTTCTCGATCGTCTCCTTGAACAGCGCGCGCTGCTGGTTGCGGTCGCTGCGCGAGCGCGCCCCGTAGTAGGTGATCTCGACCGACAGCTGCGCGACCTTGTCCTGGTGGCTGGCGTCGCGGAACTGGGTGGCGAGGCGCTCCGCCTCCGACTTGGCGAGCTCGATGAAGCGCATCTCGCGGGCCAGGCCGCGGACGAACTGCAGTTCGCGATCGAACTTGTCCTGGGCGAACGCGAACGGCGCCATGGCACCGAGCGCGATCACGCAGCAGAGCTTCTTGAGGTCGACGACAGGCCTGCCGTGGAAACCGATCACTGGCGACTCCGGAGATTCGAAGGTTCGGACGTGTGCGGGGCCTTCCGGGCTGGCGTGCCGCGAACCCGGAAGGGGGAGGCGGAGCCAAGCGACGGCGCCGCCATCGAGGGGGAACGAACGAGCATACCGACGCGTTCAGTCGATCCCAGGCAACCCTTCGCAACCTGGGCTGCAGGGGGCGCTGCGTGGGTGCCGGACTGCGTCGAGAGCCCGGAACGCAAGCGGCCGCCGCATCCAAGGGACGAGGCGGCCGCACCGATCCTGCGGGTCAGTTCCGCGTGAGGCTGCGCGCGCTCGGCAGCGTCAGCGGGTTCGGCTCGTGCTCGTCCATCAGGACGATGCGCGAGGTGATCAGGATCAGGATCTTGCGGTTCTGCAGCGACTGGCCCTGGCGGCTGAACAGCCAGCTCAGCCCCGGCAGGTTGCCGAGCAGCGGCACGGTCGACTTCAGGTTCTGGCGCTCGACCAGGCGCATGCCGCCCAGCATCACCGTGCCGCCGTCCGGCATCGTGAGCGTCGTGCGCACCGTCTGGCGCGTGACCTGCGGCAACTGGATCGAAATCGGCTGACCGACGCCCAGCGTCGTCGTGAACGTCGGGATCGGCAGCTGCAGCTGCATGACGGTCGGGCGGACCTCCATCGTCACGAACTTCAGTTCGCTGTCGACGACCGGTCGTACGTCCAGCGCAACGCCGTCCTGGACGACGCCGATCACCGGGTTGGCCACGGCGGCGGCCTGCGCGATTTCGACCTCGAAGTCGCGGATGTAGGCGATCTGGCGCAGCTGCAGCATGTGCGCCCGCGTGTTGTTGTAGATCAGCAGGCGCGGGGCGTCGATCTGCTCGCTTCGCTCCTGCTTCGACACCGCACGCAGGACGACCTCGAGCTCGGTGTCATCGAGGAACGCATACTGCAGGGCCAAGCCGCCGGCGTTGGTCAGGCCACCGTTGCGGCCGCCGAGCGTCTGGTTGTAGAGGTTCTCGACGCGTGCCATGGCGTCGCCGTCGTTGCCGTCGTCGAAGAAGATGCCGGGCGAGGTGCCGGTGCCGACCGTGCCGGGCACGGCGGCGTTTTGCAGCTGGCGCGGGCCGAAGTCGTCGATGCCGGCGTTGCTGCGGTCGCCCTGCTTCTCGAGGCCGCGGCCAGCGATGCCCTGCGACGACTGGTCGCCGAGGCCACGCAGGTCGACGCCGACGTCCTCCAGGAAGTTGTCCTCGACCTTGAGGAACCGGGTCTCGACATCGATCTGGATGCCGACGTGGCGGCGCAGGTCCGCCAGCAGCTTGGCCACGGCCTCCTGCGACTTGCGGTCGGCGACGACGTAGAGGGTGCCCTGCTCCGGCGACACGGTGACGGCGAACGTGCTGTCGGCGAAGCGCTCCGGCTCAATCGTGTTCTTGATCAGGTCGGCCAGCTTGGTCTCGTCGAACACCGACGGCTTGTCGGCTTCGATCTCCGGCTGGAACGTCGGCTGGTCGTCGCCGGCGGTCGGCAGGCGGAGGTTGGGGCCCGGGCGACCGTTGATCTTGACGATCAGCTCGTTGACGGCGTAGGGCTGCTGATAGAGGTCCCCGATCGCCTTCTCCGGCGTGACCAGGTGGACCATGCTGTCCTTGATCTTGTAGGCGACGCCGGTGACGAGGCGGATCGCTTGCAGGGTCTCGGCGATCGTGCGCGAGTCCATCGCGAAGTCGGTCAGCGTCGTCTTGTCCTCGGGCAGGTCCTTGATCTCCTGCGAGACGAGGAACGTCACCCCCGAGCGCTCCTGGAAGTAGAGCGCCCAATCCTTGACGGTTGCGCGCGAGATGCGCACCGGTTCGGCCTGGCGCTCGAGGCGCTTGCGCACCTCGGCGTCGCCAGGAGCCTCGGCAGAAGCCAGCGAGTCGTAGCTGGCAGGCTTGCGCTGGCTGACCTTGTCCCAGATGTTCGGGTCGAACAGCACCGTCTCCGTCTGCGGGACGATGGTCTGCTTCAGCTCCTGGAACGTGCGGTGCCAGTTCTCGCGGTAGCGATCGCGGTGCTCGTTCATCGCCGCGTTGTGGCGGGCGCGATCGGCCAGCTCGCGCAGCGAGATCGCCATCGGGTGCGTCGGGTTGAGCAGCAAGGCTTGATCGAGCTTGGCGATCGCCTCGTTGTACTGCTCGTTCATGAACATGACGTTGGCGGTCTCGAGCAGGCTCTCGACGCGCTCTTCGCGGGCGATCTCCTGGTCGCGCAGGCGGCGCGCCAGCTCGGCTTGCGACTCGACGCGGCTGCGTTCGGTCGAGTCGAGTTCGGCCTTGCGCTTGCGCTCCTGGGCCTGCTGGAGGCTCAACTCGGCGCGCTTCTTCAGCTCGTCGTTGGCCTGCATGTAGGGGGAATAGAGCGACAGCGCCTTCGCCGTCTCGTAACGCTCGAGGGCGCGGCCGAACTCGCCCTTGTCCATCAACGCATCGCCGAGGCGCAGCTCGTTCTCGATCTGCGAGCGCTCGCGCTCCTGGCGGATGCGGTCTTCCAGCACCATGTCCCGCACCTGATTGGTCAGGCCGACACCGCGGTCGCCGCCGAGCACGGCCGTGCAGCGGGCGAGGATCTCACGCGCTTCCGCATTGTTCGGCTGCAGCTCCAGCGCGTAGGCCGCGTCGTCGCGAGCGTCCTCGAACAGGCGCAGTTCGAGATTGCCCCTCGCCTTTTCCAGCACCTTGGCGACGAGGGCCGGCGTGTCGCGCGGGTCCTGCATCCCCGTCCCCGGGTTTCCCTGCGGGTCCTGCTGACCGGCTGGCGCCGTGAGCGCCTTGCCGTCCGTGCCGCCGCCGGCGCCATTCCTTTCGACTGCTTCCGTGGGCGAACCCGAACACGCGGCCAGGGCGAGCAGAGTGGATGCACAGAGGCCGCGCAAGCGCAGGGACTGGACCTTGATCATGCTGAGAAGCCTGCAGAAGTGGCGATCGGGGAGAGGGGGCTGCCGATTCGAGTCGTCCGCGGCGCTGCGACAGACACGAGAGCGATGCGCACCGCTTCGTGAGGATCGCTCCGGGAGAAGGGTGTTGTCGCGGCCGGACGAACGAACGTGGAGGGCAAAGAACGATCGCGCGTCGGGAGAATGCGCGTGCCGCCACACGACGTCTGCATGCCACAGACACGCGCGGAGGGGCGACGCGCACCGTCACGAACGAACGAATCCTGGGCCGTCGAGGGACGCTACCGGGCCGCAGGGTGGCGGGACCGTAGCGAGGGCAACGGGAGTGGTCAAGGTTGCTGCCATCGCGATCGCAGGCGTTTCCGTCGTTCGCGTCGGCGGCTCCATCCGCCGTGGCGAAGGGTTCGCCCCCTCGGGGGCCGAGAGCGTTCCTCTCGAAGCCCCGGCGCGGCTGCGGATGCAGCCGCCCAACCTGCTGCTGGGAGCCCGAAGCACGACGTCCTCTCGGGCTTTCAGGTGCCAGTGGGGGGCGGCACTTCCGGGCGACCCAGCAGGCGGTTGACCCGCTTGATGTCCTCCCAGGTTTCGCGCTTGTGGGCCGGCTCGCGCAGCAGGTAGGCCGGGTGCCAGGTGACGACGACCGGGATGCCTAGGTACTCGAGTTCGCGGCCGCGCAGCGCCGTCGTGCTGGCCGTCGTGCCCAGCAGGTTCTGGGCGGCGGTGCGGCCGAGGCAGACCAGCACCTCGGGGCGCACGATCTCGACCTGCTGGCGCAGGAACGGCAGGCAGGCGGCGACCTCGTCGGGCTCGGGGACGCGGTTGCCCGGCGGCCGGCACTTGTTGATGTTGGCGATGTAGACGTCCTGCCGCTGCAGGCCCATCGCGCCGGTGATGATGCGGTCGAGCAGCTGGCCGGCGTCGCCGACGAACGGCCGCCCGCTCTGGTCCTCGCGCGCGCCGGGGGCTTCGCCGATGAACATCACGCGCGCGCGCGGGTTGCCTTCGCCGAACACCGTGTGCTGGCGACCCTGGTGCAGCTTGCAGCGCGTGCACGGCAGCACCTCGTGGCGCAGCGCCTGCAACTGCGCCACCGGATCGTCGCTGGCGGCGGTGGGGGCGGCGCGCACCGCGGCTGGGGGCGGAGTCGCCGGCACGGTGGCAGCGATCGCAGCGGCC
>CANGSN010000038.1 GCA_947455805.1 Planctomycetota bacterium | reverse complement strand
CGGCGACGGCGTGCCCGACCGCGAAGCGTTCTTCCGCGCGCGGCTCGCGCGCGCGATCGAAGCGCGCGCCGGCCAGCTCGGTCCGCACGACGGCGTGCGGCTCGTGCACGGCGAAGGCGATTGGCTGCCCGGCCTCGTCGTCGATCGCTACGGCCCGCTGCTGGTGCTGCAGGCGACCAGCGCCGTCGTCGAGCAGTCGCTCGACGCGATCGTGCCGTTCCTGGTCGAACGGTTGGGCGCGACCAGCGTCGTCGCGCGCAACGACGTCGCCGTGCGCAAGCACGAGGGCCTCGCCGAAGAGGTGCGGCTGCTGCACGGCCAGCGCTTCGCCGAGGTCGTCATCGACGAAGGCGGACTGCGCCACGTCGCGCGGCCGTTCACCGGGCACAAGACCGGCTTCTACCTCGACCAGCGGCCGGCGCGCGCGCTGGTGCGGCAGCTGGCGAAGGGCAAGCGCGTGCTCGACCTGTTCAGCTACCAGGGCGGCTTCGCACTGTCGGCGCTGGCGGGCGGTGCGGTGTCGGCGCTCGCCGTCGACCAGTCGGAGCCAGCGCTGCAGCAGGCGGTCGCCGGTGCGCAGCAGAACGGCCTCGCCGGCCTTGCCACGCATTGCGGCGACGTGTTCGACTTCCTGCGGGAGCAGCGCGAGCGCAACCAGCAGTTCGACCTGATCGTGCTCGACCCACCGGCGTTCGCGAAGTCGCGGCGCGAGGTCGAAGGCGCCGAGCGCGGCTACCGCGACCTGAACCGGCAGGCACTGCGCCTGCTGGCGCCGCACGGGCACCTGCTGACCTGCACCTGCAGCCACCACGTGGCGCTGCCGCGCTTCGAAGAGGTCGTGCGCCAGGCCGCCGCCGGCTTGCCGTTCCACGTGCTGCTGCGCCAGCGGCTCGGTGCCGGCCCGGACCATCCGGTGCCGATCGCGCACCCCGAATCCGAATACTTGAAGGTGCTGCTGCTGCAGCGGCAGGACGGCGCATGAGTGCCACGCTCGAGATCGTCGTCAACGGCGAGTCGAGGCGCGTGCCGGTCGGCCACACGGTCGCCGACCTGCTGGCGGCGATGGGGCCGAAGGCGGCGCAGGCGGCCGTCGAGCGCAACAAGGAGATCGTGCGCCGCGCCGAGCATGCCCGCACGGTGCTGGCCGCCGGCGATCGGCTGGAAGTGGTGACGCTGTTCGGCGGCGGCTGAGTTCGCGCCGCCATCCTGCGTCGGTCGGGCACGAACGGGCCGTTCGCGCCCTTGTGCCGGCTCGCCCGCCGGCGCACGATCGGCGCCGTGACGCTCGTCGACCAACCGCTGATCCTGGGCCCGCACTCGTTCCGGTCCCGTCTGTTCCTCGGCACCGGCAAGTATCCGTCGATGGAGTCGATGGTGGAGTCGTTGGCCGTCTCGGGCACGCAGTGCGTGACCGTCGCCGTGCGCCGCATGCAGATGGGCGTGCCCGACGGCAAGACGCTGCTCGACTACCTGCCGCGCGATCGCTACGTGCTGCTGCCGAACACCGCCGGCTGCTTCGACGCCGAACACGCGATCCGCACCGCCCGGCTCGGCCGCGAACTCGGCATCGGCGACCTGGTCAAGCTCGAGGTGCTCGGCGATCCACAGACGCTGCTGCCCGATCCGCTCGGCACGCTCGAGGCGGCGAAGGTGTTGGTCAAGGAAGGCTTCGTCGTGCTCTGCTACACCAGCGACGACCCGGTGCTGGCCAGGCGCCTCGAGGACGTCGGCGTCACAGCCGTGATGCCGGCCGGCGCGCCGATCGGCAGCGGCCAGGGCATCCTGAATCCGAACAACATCCGCATCATCCTCGAGCGCGCCAAGGTGCCGGTCATCGTCGACGCCGGCGTCGGCACGGCGAGCGACGTCGCGATCGCGTTCGAACTTGGCGCGCACGGCGTGCTGCTGAACACCGGCGTCGCCCTGGCGAAGGAGCCGGTGCGCATGGCGCGGGCGATGAAGGCCGCCGCCGAAGCCGGCCGCGACGCGTTCCTCGCCGGCCGCATCGGCAAGAAGCTCTACGCCTCCGCGTCGTCGCCGACGAGCGGCATCATCGCCGGCGAATGAGCGGGTCGCCGGGCTCCTGGCACGGCGAGCCGGCGCGGCTGGCGCTCGGCTTCGTCGCCGGCTTCCTGCTGCTCGCCCTGGTGCCGTCGCTGGTGTGGCCAGGGTGCCGCGAGCTGTTGGGCTCCGCGAGGGCCGGGGACGCGGCGGCCATGTTCGCGCGCAAGGTCGAAGCCAGTGCGCTGGCCAGCCTCGTCGGCATGCTCGCGGTCAGCGCGCTCGCCGTCGTCGTGCGCCCGGGGGTGCCGCTGCGTCCTCTGCCGATGCCGCGCACCGCGTTCGCCTACGCGGCCTGGTTGCCGCTCTGGGCGCTGCTCGTCGCGCTCTACCTCATGGTCCTGCATGCCGTCGGCGGCCGCATCGAGGCGCAGGAACCGCTGCGCTACCTCGCCCACGAAGCGGCGGCACCAGCGGCTTACTGGCTGGTGGTCGGCGTCGTCGTGCTCGGTGCTCCGTTGGCCGAGGAGCTCTTGTTCCGCGGCTTCTTGCAGCCGGTGCTCGAACTGCGGCTCGGTCGCGCCCTCGGCCTCGGGGCTTCGGCGCTGCTGTTCGGCCTCGGCCACGGCCTAGCCTACGCGCTGCCGATCGGCCTGCTCGGTGCCTTCTTCGGCTGGCTGGTACAACGCCACGGCAGCCTGCTGCCGGCGATCGTCGCCCACGCGCTGCACAATGCCGTCACCGTTGCGGCGATGGTGGCCTGGCCGCCGTTGTTCGACTGGATGTACCCCCGATGAACCCCCGATGAACCCCGCCGATCGCGAGTTCCTGATCCACCCCGACATGGTCGGCCGCCTGCGCCGCCGCGGCGCCGCGATGGTCGCCGACAACGCCACCGTCGTCGGCGACGTTCGCCTCGGCCGCGACGTCGGCATCTGGTTCGGCGTCACCATCCGTGGCGACGACAGCTGGATCGAGGTCGGCGAGGAGTCGAACGTGCAGGACAACAGCTGCATCCACGTCGACATCGGCTGCCCGCTGCGCGTCGCGCGCGGCGTCACCATCGGCCACGGCGTGATCCTGCACGGCGTCGAGATCGGCGAGTATGCGCTGATCGGCATGGGCAGCATCGTGCTCGGCGGTGCCCGCATCGGCGCCTACTCGCTGATCGGGGCCGGCGCCCTGATCAAGGAGAACGCCGTCATCCCGCCGCGCTCGGTCGTGCTGGGCATGCCGGGCAAGATCGTCCGCCAGGTGACCGACGAGGAGATGGAGGGCATGCGGTGGCGATCGCGCCACTACGTGCAGCGGGCCAGGACCTACCTGGACCCCAGCGATCGCGGTACAGGCTAGGCGATCCCGCCCGCGCGAGTGGGGCCGCCGCCGGGAATCGGCCGTCGCCGCCTGGCATCGGCAACTGCCGGTGCCACGGGCGGGCCCGAGGACCGTTCCCGGACCCGCTCGCCTGGACATTTCGGCGCAGCGCGCGCGCCGTGGGCGTGTGCTAGTCTTCCGCAGTCTCGTCACACCCGTCTCCCCGCATGCGCATCAAGAGCTCCCGTTCCCTCGCCCTCCTTTCGTTCGTGGTCGCCGCCGCCTGTGCGCGCCACTCCGGGGAAATCGCCGGGTTGGACCTCGGTGGCATCCCACTGTTCGAGACGCGCCTGGAGATCTCGACCGACTCGGCGACCCACGCCGACTACCGCATCGCCGACTTCGACGGCAACGGCGTGCTCGACATGGCGGTCATCAGCCTGACCGGCGAGCTGCGCGTGCTGCTCGGCAACGGCACCGGCTTCAACGAGGTGCAGGCGACGCAGGTCGGCGGCATCCCGGCCTGGATCGGCGGCGGTGACTTCGACAATGACGGCGACCAGGACCTGGTCATCGTGCGCAGCGATGCCGACCTGTCGCAGGTCTGGTTGAACAACGGCTCCGGCACCTTCGAGCAGGGCCAGGGGATCGAGGTCGGTCGCGACGCGCTGTCGGCGGTGGTCGGCGACTTCGACGACGACGGCCAGCTCGACATCGCCATCTCGCGCCCGGTCGCGCCGGAGATCTTCGTCACCTTCGGCAACGGCGACGGCACCTTCACCAGCGACACGCAGCTGAGCCTGCCGGGTGGCGGTTCGGCGTTCACCCTCACGGCTGGCGACGTCACCCGCGACGGCGTCGACGACCTGCTGGTCTCGGATCCGGCGACCAACCGCGTGCTGGTCTACGACGGCCTTCCGAGCGGCGGCTTCGGCAGCAGCTTCGTCGAACTCGCCGTCGGCGGTACGCCGGGTGCT
Source organism: Planctomycetota bacterium (assembly GCA_947455805.1). Classification (GTDB taxonomy): domain Bacteria; phylum Planctomycetota; class UBA1135; order UBA1135; family UBA2386; genus UBA2386. The sequence continues at coordinate 9,168 of CANGSN010000038.1, read as the reverse complement.
TGTTCGATCGGCGACCTCAGCGGCGACGGCTTGCCGGACATCGTCGTCTCGGCCTTCACGGCCAACAGGTATGTCGTCATCACCGAGATCTTCGGCCCGATCGCGACGGGCTTGCCGCAGCAGGGCCCGTTCGTCAACCCGGCCGAATACACGTCGTTCTTCATCCCGGTCGCCGGCCGGCCGTCGCTGTCGACGATCGCCGACGTCACCGGCGACGGCCTCGTCGACCTGGTCGGCTGCCTCGCGTTCCAGAACTCGATGGTGGTGGCGCCGCAGCAAGCGCTGCCGCAGGGCCAGGGGACCACGCTGCAGGGGCAGCTCGAGGTCGGCCCGTACAGCAAGCAGTTCCAGCTCGACACCACCGGCCTGCCGCTGCGCCCGTTCGTCGGCGACGCCGATGGCAACGGCAAGAACGACCTGTTCGCGCTGTCGGGCCTCGGCGGCCGCATCAACCTGTGGCTGGCGAACGACAGCGGCCGCCTCACCGGCGCGCGCAACCACAAGACCGAGCTGGACGGCGCCTCGTGGGTCGAAGCAGCGGACTTCGATGGCGACGGCCAGCCGGAGATCGTCACCGGCAGCTTCAACACCAGCACGCTGAGCTTCCTCGGCCGCGCGGATGGCGACGAGCTCGCGGTCGAGACCTTGTTCGAAGTGGGCCTCGGCGTGTTGCAGCTGAAGAGCGCCGACCTCGACCTCGACGGCAAGGTCGACCTGATCGTCGGCGTCGACGGTGGCCTGCGCGTGCTGCGCAACCGCTCGGTCGGCGGCGTCTACGACTTCGAGCTGCTGGGCACGCCGGTCGCGATCGGCAGCGGCACCTTCCCGTTCGGCATGTCGGTGACCGACCTCGATCGCGACGGCGACTTCGACATCGCGGTCTGTGACTTCGTCGGCGGCGGTGTGCACCTGATTCCTGGCACCCCGACGCCGTTCGTGTTCGGCGCGGAGACGGTGATCGACCTCGGCGGCGGCCCGATCGACGTCGTCGCCGCGGACTTCACCGGCGACGGCCAGCTCGACCTCGCGGTCTCGCGCGGCAACCAGTCGGACATCGTCGTGCTGCGCAACGACGGCGTGTTCGCCTTCTCGCAGTTCCTGAACGTGCCGGTCGGCGATGCGCCGAACTACCTCGTCACCGCCGACTTCAACCGCGACGCCCGCGCCGACCTGGTGGTCAGCAACGCCGCGTCGGGCACGATCTCCGTGCTGTTCGGCAACGCCGGCGGCTTCAGCGGCCAGTCCTATCCTGCCGGTGCCCTGCCGACGGCGCTGATGGCGCGCGACCTGAGCGGCGACGGCATCCCGGACATCCTGGTCACGTCGATGCAGAGCGGCGACTTCCGCGTGATGGTCGGCGACGGCAACGGCAGCTTCCCGCTGCTGCCGACCTTCCCGGGCACCGCCGGCGCCTCGGACGCGCTGCTGCAGGACATGACCGCCGACGGCCGTCCGGACCTGATCATCTCGAGCCTCATCAGCAACCGCGTCTCGCTGGTGCGGAACATCACGCAGAACTGATCGTTCCTTCGCGAACGCGCCGACGATCCGGTAGACCGCTCCCCCGAGACCGATCCTGAGACCCGAGCCCGCGGCCGCATCAGCGGCCGCGCGCCATTTCGAAGCGACCTCGCATCGTGACCGACGACCTGATGGGGGTCATCCTCGCTGCCGGCAAGGGCACGCGGATGCGCCCGTTCTCCGAGCACTGGCCGAAGCCGATCCTGCCGGTGCTGGGCAAGCCGTTGATGGCCTACCAGCCCGAGATGATGGCGGCGATGGGCATCCGTCGCGTCGTCGTCGTCATCGGCCACCTCGGCCACGAGGTCGTGCGCGCGCTCGGCGACGGCAGCCGCTACGGCGTGTCGATCCGCTACGTCGAGCAGGAGGAGATGCTCGGCATCGCGCACGCCGTGTCGCGCCTCGAGTCGCACGTCGACCGCTCGTTCTTCCTGTTCCTCGGCGACATCTTCTTCGTCACCGAGAACCTCGGCGCGATGCTCGACCGCTTCCGCAACGGCAAGCTCGGCGGCGTGCTGGCCTGCAAGCGCGAGCCGAACCTCGAGGCGATCAAGCGCAACTTCGTGGTGCTGACCGACGCGCAGGGCGTCGTGCACCGCGTCATCGAGAAGCCGCGTTTCCCGCGCACCGACCTGAAGGGCTGCGGCATCTACCTGTTCGACCAGGCGTTCTTCGACGCCGTGCGGCGCACGCCGCGCACCGCGATGCGCAACGAGTACGAGATCACCGACTCGATCCAGATCTTCCTCGACGACGGCTACAAGGTCGAAGCCGCCGAGGTGGTCAAGGCCGACATGAACGTCAGCTACCCGGCCGACCTGCTCGACCTGAACCTGTTGTTGTTGCAGCAGAGCGGCAAGGCCGAGTGGCGGGGTGACGACGTGCGCCTCGGTAGCGGCAGCAAGCTGGTGCGCAGCGTGGCGATGGCCGGCGCCGAAGTCGGCGACGGCTGCGAACTGACCGAGTGCCTGTTGTTCCCCGGGGCGCGCGTGCCGGCCGGACGCGTGCGGCGGCGTTCGATCTTCACCGCCGACGCGGAGATCCGCTGCTCGCCGGACGAGGGCTGACGTAGCATCGCGGCATGTTCGCCGCATTGCTCGCCGCCGTCGTCGGAACCGTGGTTTGCCTGCCGCAAGCTCCCCAGGAACCCCGTCCACCGAAGGCCACCTCGGGCAACCTGCTGCTGCGCGGTGCCCGCATCCACACCGGCACCAACACCGACTGGCCCGGTGCGCTGTCGGTCTTCGCGGGTCGCATCCGCCGCGGCGATTCGCTCGACCCGGCGGTCGATGCGATCGCCATCGACCTGCCCGCGGACGCGTTCGTCATGCCCGGCCTGCAGGACGCGCACGGCCACCTGCTGGGCCTCGGCACCGCCCTCGCCGAGGTCGACCTGGTCGGCACCGCGTCGTTCGACGAAGTCATCGCGCGCGCCGTGGCGAAGGCGGCGACGCAGCCCGCCGGCACCTGGATCCTCGGCCGCGGCTGGGACCAGAACGACTGGCCCGACACCGCGATGCCGCACCATCGCGCGCTGTCGGCGGCGATCCCGGACCATCCGGTGTGGCTGGTGCGCGTCGACGGCCACGCCGGCCTCGCCAACCAGAAGGGGCTGCAGTCGGCGAACGTCACCCGCGACAGCGCCGTCGGGGCCGGCGGCGAGATCCTGCGCGATGCCGCCGGCGAACCGACCGGTGTGCTGGTCGACGACGCGATGGCGGCGATCCAGCCGCCGGCGCCGACCGAGGCGCAGATCCGCGAACGCCTGCTGGCGGCGCAGCGCGAGTGCCTGCGCCACGGCCTGACCTGCGTGCACGACGCCGGCGTCGACGCGACGACGCTGCAGGCGATGCTCGACTTGCACCGCGACGGCAAATGGTGGCTGCGCACCTACGTGCTGCTCGCCCCGAGCGAACGCGACCTGATCGCGCGCGGCCCGTGGCAGACGCCCGACGGCCGCATCGTCGTGCGGGCGGTCAAGGCCTACGCCGACGGCGCGCTCGGTTCGCGCGGGGCGGCGCTGCTCGCCGACTACGCCGACGCGCCGGGCAAGCGCGGGCTGGTGTCGATGCCGAAGGGCACGGTGCAGGTGCTGGCGCAGTTCTGCGCCGATCACGGCATGCAGCTGTGCATGCACGCGATCGGCGACGCCGCCAACCGCACCGTGCTCGACGCCTACGCGGCGGTGAAGACCAACGGCGAGCCCGCGGCCGGTCGCTTGCGCTTCCGCATCGAGCACGCGCAGGTGATCGCCGATGCCGACTTCGTGCGCTTCGCGCAACTCGGCGTGCTGCCGTCGATGCAGCCGACGCACCTGACGTCGGACATGCCGTGGGCCGGTCAGCGCCTCGGGCCCGAGCGCCTCGCCGGCACCTACGCGTGGACGCGCTTCCATCGGCTCGGCGTGATCGTGCCGTTCGGCAGCGACTTCCCGGTCGAGTCGGTCGATCCGCGGCGCGGCCTGTTCGCGGCGGTGACGACGCGTGCGCCAGGCGGCGGTGGCCCGGTCGGCGGCTTCCGGCCCGAGCAGCGCCTGTCCCGTGAACAGGCGCTGCGCGGCTTCACGCTGCACGCCGCCCACGGCATGTTCGCCGAGGAACGCCTGGGCACGATCGAACTCGGCAAGGTCGCCGACCTGACCGTGTTCGACCGCGATCTGCGCACCTGCAGCGAGGACGAACTGCTGACCGCCAAGGTGCTGTTGACGGTCGTCGGTGGGCAGGTGGTCTACGACGGCCGCGGCCGGTAGAACCGGTCGGGTGATGATGCCCGCCACCGCCAGCCTTCCCTACGAGCAGAAGCTCGCGCACCTGCAGCAGGCGCTGCGGGCGATGCCGGGCGCCGTGGTCGCGTTCTCCGGCGGCGTCGATTCGACGGCGCTGCTGTACGCCTGCCACGCTGCACTCGGCGATCGCGCCGTCGCCGTGACCGCCGACTCGCCGTCGCTGCCGCGCGCCGAACTGGCCGAAGCCCGCGAACTGGCGCAGCTGATCGGGGTGCGCCACGTGGTGCTGCCGACGCACGAACTCGAGCAGGCGGGCTACCGCGCGAACGCCGGCGATCGTTGCTACTTCTGCAAGAAGGAGCTGTTCGTCACCGTGGCCCATCAGCGCGCCGCGATCGCGCCCGCTGGCTGGGTGGTCGTCTACGGTGCCATCACCGACGACCTCGGCGACCATCGTCCCGGCCAGGTGGCTGCCGCCGAACATGGCGTGCAAGCACCGCTGGTCGACGCCGGCTTCAGCAAGAGCGACGTGCGGCGCTACAGCCGCGACGTCGGCCTGCGCACCGCCGACAAGCAGAGCTTCGCCTGCCTGTCGTCGCGCGTGCCCTACGGCATGCCGATCGACGCCGCGGTGCTGGCCTGCATCGAGGCCGCCGAGGTGGTGCTGCGCGAACACGGCTTCCGCCAGTTCCGCGTGCGCCATCACGACAAGCTGGCCCGCATCGAGGTCGGCGCCGACGAACTGCCACGCGCGTTCGAGCTGCGCGAGGAACTCGGCCACGCGATCCGCAAGGCCGGCTATCTGTTCGTGGCGCTCGACGTGTTCGGCTACCGCTCCGGCGGCCTCAACGACCTGCTGGCGAAAGGCACTTCCCGATGACGACGACGATCCGCTTGGCGCACGCCTTCCTGCTGTCCTTCTTCACCGGGGCCGCGCTGGCGCAAGGCACCGCGATCACCGAGGAGCGCGTGCGCGAGACCGTCTCCTGGCTCGCCGCCGACGAACGCATGGGCCGCAACACCGGCAGCCCGGAGCTCGTCGCCGCCGGCGAGTGGATCGCCGCGCGCTTCCAGGCCGCCGGGCTCGTGCAGGTGCAGGAGGGCTCGTGGCTGCACGAGTTCCCGCTGCCCGGCCACTGGCTCGATTCGCGCGAGGTGCAGCTGAAGCTCGTGCGCAAGGTGGGCAACGACCCGAAGGGCCAGCAGGAGTTCGTGCTGGTCGCCGACAAGGACGTGCGGCTGCGCTCGGTCGCCGATGCGACCAGCGGCACCGATGAACGCTGCACCGTCGCCGTGCACGACGATGCAGTGTTGCAACGGCTGCTGGCGTCCGACAGTGCGCGCGCGCCGATCGTCGTCGAGATCGCCGACGACCATCCGGCCTGGCTCGCTGCCGCTGGACGGCACGGTGTGCTCGGATCGAAGCGCCAGGCGTCGCGGCCGGTGTTCTATGTGCGGAAGGGCGTGCTGCCGGCGACCGACAAGGACAAGGAGCCGCCGACCTGGACCGCGACCTGGAGCACGGCCGCGCCGGAAGCCGCCGAGCTGCCGCAGTACAACGTCATGGGGTTGCTGCGCGGCACCCTCAAGAAGGACGAGTACGTGATCGTCAGTGCCCACTACGACCACATCGGCACCGGCCGTGCGGTCGGCGGCGACGCGATCAACAACGGTGCCGACGACAACGCCACTGGCACCACTGGCGTGCTGTTGCTGGCCGAGGCGCTGATGAAGCTGCCGGCGCCGAAACGCTCGATCCTGTTCGTCTGCTTCACCGGCGAAGAACGCGGATTGCTCGGCTCGAAGCAGTTCGTGGCCCGGCCGCCGGTGCCACTCGACAAGGTCGCGGTGGTGCTGAACCTCGAGATGCTCGGGCGGCCCGAGCCCGGCAAGCAGGGCAAGGCGTGGTTCACCGGCGTCGACTTCAGCGACCTCGGTGCGATCGCGGCGCCGGTGCTGCAGCGCGGCGGCGTCGAAGTGGTCGAGTTCCCCATGGCGAAGAACCTCTTCACCGCCAGCGACAACTACCCGTTCGCGCTGGCCGGCGTGGTGGCGCACTCGCTGAGTGCCGGGTCGTTGCACGAGGACTACCACCAGCCGAGCGACGAAGCCGAGAAGCTCGACGTGCCGCACATGACGACGGTGATCCGTGGTCTGCTCGAACTCGTCACCGATCTCGCCAATCGGGACGCGGCGCCGCAGTGGAACGACAAGGGCCGCAGCTTCCTGGAGCGGCGTCGGCCGAAGGCGGCAGAGAAGCCGGCGAACGATCCGGCGAACGGGCCGAAGTGACCGACGGCAGACCGCGCGCCGCGGTGGGGGCTCGGCCGGGGGGCGACTTGCCTACTGGTCGTTCTGACCGCGATTCCGGATCTGCATCGGCGGCGACTGCGGCAGCGTGCGCGGCGCCACCGGCGGATCGAGCGGCGGGTCGTCGCGCTCCGGATCGGCGTGGCTGCGGATCTGCCAGCTCCAGCCCGGCTGCAGGTGGGTCAGGTAGGTCGGCGTGCGCAGCTCGTCCGAGTAGTAGGCGCCGCGGCCGAGCGCCGAGCCGGTCGGCATGATGCAGTGGCAGACCTGCGACGAGACGATGCGGCCCTTCGGGTCGAGCACGTCGAGCGACACGTAGGCCTGGAACAGCGGCTCCTTCGTGCGGTTCTGGAAGTGGAAGCGGCAGCGCAGGTAGGTGCTGCCGGGGAAGCCGTCGAGCGTGATCTCGCGCACGGTGACGTGTCCGTGCTCGCCGAAGTCGAACTCGTGGGTGCCGATGTTCTGCGCGCGAAACACCTGCTGCGCCTCCTGGAACACGCGCAGGTCGGCGTGCAGCATGTGGTCGTTGGCGTCGCTGCTGCCGCGGGTTGCACACGCGGCGGCGAGCAGCAGGGGGAGGACGGAGCAGCGGGTTCGTCGGTTCATGGCGGCGCACGCGAGCAAGGCGTGTTCCACGAGACGGCGCTCTGCGGCCGACTCTTCCCGGCAGGTGTCGAAGGCAGTCTGCCGGCTCCCTCCGCGGTCGATCAGCTGCCGTGGAACAGCTGCAGGCCGTTGGTCAGGCCGAGGCCCACCGAGGCGCCCGGGGCCGGGTCGACGACGATGCCTTGCGCGTAGAACGAGAAGGCGATCAGGGCTGGGGCGAGCGGCACGCTGTAGGGAACGGTGACCACGGCCGTCGGGCTGGTCAGGATGCCGGCCAGGCCGAGCACGTAGTCGCCGGCGCCGAGGTCGAGGTGCAGTTCGCCGTTCTGCCCGGGGCCGGCCATGCCGAAGCCTGGCACCGGCACGCCGCAGGGGCCGGGAAACGCCGAAAGGCCGAGGGCCAGCGCCACCAGCGAACCGGCCGCCTGGGTGCCGAGCGGGTTGGTGAGGGTCATGGTCACCGTGGTGCCGATCGCTGGACGGGCGTCGACGAACAAGCTGGCCGGTGGGTTGGTGCCGCAGCCGAGCGGCAGCGCCTGCGCCAGTTGCAGGCCGATGGCACCGCCGAAGTCGACCGCCGCCGCGTAGACGTCGGCGCCGCCGGCGGCGCGGTTGTCGCCCCAGGTCAGGAACGTCGTGCCGCTGCGACTGGCCGTGCAGACCAGCCGCAGCTTGTCGCTGGCGACGGTGCTGGCGTCGGTCGGGCCGCCGCCCTGCAGCTGGCCGTTCGGCAGCAGGTGGAAGACCTGCACCGCCTTCTGCAGCGCGCCGAGCGACTCGCTGAGCACCGCCACCGACGTGTGGCCGGCGCCGAGCACGGCCGCGGTCGGCGCCAGCTTCAGCGTGGTGTTGATCGGCAGCAGCTGGCTGCCGGTCGTGCCCCACAGCGGGTTGCCACCGACGTCGAGGCGCTGCGCGAAGAGGCCCCACTGCGACTGGCCGGCGTTGCGTTCGTTCCAGGCGACGACGAGTTCCTGCGCGTCGGCGTGCCAGGCCAGCGCCGGGTCGAAGCGCGGGTTGCTGCTGGTCGAGACGTCGACGCCGTTGTGCGGCCAGAACTCGGTGCCGCTGGCGAGCACTCGCTGCACGCGCACGAAGAACGTCGAGGAACCGACCGCGTAGTGCCAGCCGTAGAGAGCGCCGCCGGCCCCGTCGGCGACGAGGCGCGGCTCGTGCGCGATCGGCACCGACGCGAGGTCGAACACCGGCAGCCGCGTGCCGCCGTTCCACAGCGCGTTGCCGAGCGCGTCGAACTTCTGCGTGTGCACGTGCTTGTTGCCGGTGAACGACAGCGTGCGCACCCAGCTCGCGATCACCGCGCCGTTGTCGGCGGCGACGAGGCGCGCGAAGGCAGGGGTGGCGCCGGCGTCGCCGGGGATCGCGATGCCGTCGCCCGGGTAGCGCGGCACCCCGAGGCGGTCGAGGCGCTGCAGCTGCAGCGTGCGCAGCGCGGTGTTCGGCCACAGGAACACGAAGTCGCCGTCGCTGGCTTCGCAGACGCGCGGGTTGGCTTCGTAGTCGGCGTTGTTCGACAGCGTCACGCCGTTTTGGCCCCACAGCTGGTTGCCGGCTGGGTCGATGCGGTAGGCATAGACGTCGAGCTCGCCGCCGGCGCGCACGTCGGTGAAGGTCACCACGGCGCAGCCGTCGCGGTCCGCGAGCAGGTCCCAGTCGACCAGCGACGTGCTCTGCGGGTTGCTGCTGACGACCAGGCCGCCCGCGGCGAACACCGGCACGCCGGCAGGGTCGAGGCGCTGGAGGCGCACGTCGTAGTTGCCCGTGCGGTTGTCGAACCAGGCGATCCAGCAGCTGCCGTCCGGGGCGGCGCCGATGCGCGGCACCGCCTGGTCGCCGTTGGCGGCGCCGATCGGCACGTTGGGGCTCGAGGTGCCGGGCCACTGGCCGGTGGCGAGGGCGGCGAACAGAAGGGCTGCGGTGGAGAGCGCGAGGGGAGACGCCATCGACCCACTGTAGGTCGCGAGCCGGCGCTGTCGATCGCCCCGGCG
>CANGSN010000037.1 GCA_947455805.1 Planctomycetota bacterium | reverse complement strand
ACGACGGCTCACCGGCCCGCGCTGGCGCGACCTCGACGGCCTGGTGCTGCCGTTCGGGTTCTCGGCACTGGCCGTCGACCGCTCGCTGGCGCTGCAGCAAGCAGTCCGCCGCGACGAGCCGCAGCTGCTGGCCGCGGCACTGCGCGGCTGAGACGCCCGCGGCTGCGGCCGGCGCTGGCTTGATCTGGACCAGGGCGACGTCAAGCTCTTCGCCCCCCAACTCGGAGCGCCAGAAACCTCCGCTCTCGCCAATGTCCTCCGCACCAGCCAAAACCAGTTCCCACCGTTGGTCGTTCTACCGCGCCGGCGGCGTCGACCAGGTCCGCCTCGACAAGGGCGCCGACATCCTCAACCTCGACCAACTCGACCAGAAGCTCTGGGTCGCGTTGAGCTGCCCGGTGAAGGGCCTCGAGATCGACTCCCGCACGCTGGAGCTGCTGGACAGCGACAACGACGCGCACGTGCGGCCGCCGGAGATCATCGCCGCGGTGCGATGGCTGCGCGACGTGCTGCTCGACGCCGACGCGCTGGTGAAGGGCGAAGACGGTGTGGCACTGGCGAACCTGCGCAAGGACACCGCCGAGGGCAAGGCCCTGCTCGCTTCGGCGACGCACATCCTGAAGAGCCTCGGCAAGGAAGCGAGCGTCATCACCGTCGCCGACGCCGAGAAGACGGCGGAAGTGTTCGCCAAGGCGAAGCGCAACGCCGACGGGGTCGTCCCGCCGGACACGGTCGACGACGAGAAGGCGCGCGGCGTCGCCGCCGACATCGTCGCCACGCTCGGCGGCCTGCCGGACCGCTCGGGCAAGGTCGGCTACGACCAGGCCAAGCTCGACGCGTTCCTCACCGCCTGCGCCGACTTCGACGCCTGGCAGAAGCTCGCCGAAGCCGACGCCAAGAACGTCATGCCGTTCGGCGATGCGACGAGCAACGTCTACGCCGCGTTCGCCGCGGTGCGCGCCAAGATCGACGACTACTTCGGCCGCTGCCGCCTGGCCGCGTTCGACCCGCGCGCGCTGGCCGCGGTCAACCGCGAGCAGGACGCCTACATGGCCGCGGCCGCCAAGGACCTGACGATCACCGCCAACGAAGTCGCGCATTTCCCGCTGGCGATCGTCGAGGCGAACAAGCCGCTGCCGCTGACGAAGGGCGTCAACCCGGCCTGGAGCGGCCCGATCGCCGCGTTCCGCGCCGCGTGCTGCAAGGACAAGGAAGCGCTGACCGAGGCCGACTGGTCGGCGCTCTGCCAGAAGCTCGACTCCCATGCTGCGTGGCTGGCGAAGAAGGCCGGCGCCAGCGTCGAGGCACTCGGCAGCGAGCGTGTGCGTGAGATCCTCGCCAGCGGGGCGAAGGCGCCGCTGCAGAAGGCCATCGACGACGACCTCGCGGTCGGCGTCGAGGTCGACGCCATGACGCGCGTCGAGAAGCTGTGCCGCCTGCACCGCGACTTCGCGCGGCTGCTGAACAACTACGTCAGCTTCACCGACTTCTACGCGCGCCGGGGCGCCATCTTCCAGGCCGGCACGCTCTACCTCGACGGCCGCGCCTGCGACATGACGTTCCACGTCAACGACGCCGGCAAGCACGCGAAGATGGCGCCGATGTCGAACGCCTTCCTTGCCTACGTCGATTGCACGCGGCCGTGCGGCGAGAAGATGAACGTCGCCTGTGCGTTCACCGCCGGCGACAGCGACAACCTGTTCGAAGGCCGCAACGGCATCTTCTACGACCGCAAGGGCCGCGACTGGGACGCCACGATCGCCAAGATCGTCAGCAACCCGATCAGCATCCGGCAGGCGTTCTGGTCGCCGTACAAGAAGGTGCTGCGCGGCATCCAGGAGGCGATCGCCAAGAAGGCGGCCGACGCCGACTCGGCGGCGACGGCGAAGCTGGCGGCGGGCGCCCAGGCGGCCGGCGAAGCGGCCGTGAAGGGCGGGGCGCCGCCGAAGCCGAAGTTCGAGGTCGGCACCATCGCCGCGTTGGGCGTCGCCGTCACCGGCATCACCGGCGTGTTCACCGCGCTGCTGACGTCGTTCCTCGGCCTCGGCGCGTGGATCCCGCTGGGCATCCTCGGCGTCATCCTCGCCATCTCCGGCCCGTCGATGTTCATCGCCTGGCTGAAGCTGCGGCAGCGCAACCTCGGCCCGATCCTGGACGCCAACGGCTGGGCGGTGAACACGATGACCAAGGTCAACATCCCGCTCGGCGGGTCGCTGACCGAACTGCCGAAGATCCCGGCCGGCTCGGAGCGTTCGCTGGTCGACCCGTACGCGCCGAAGAAGAGCCCGTGGCCGAAGATCCTGCTGTGGCTCGTGATCCTCGGCGTGATCGGCTACGCGCTCTACGCCACGAACACGCTGCACAAGCTGCTGCCGCAGTATCCGTGGCTGCAGGCCTACAAGGAGACGAGCCTGCTCGCCGACAAGGACGCGGGCGTCGCCGGCGACAAGATCACGATCGAGGTCCGCTCGAACGACGACGAGCTCGAGGCCTACGACGAAACCGGCGCCAAGATGCAGCTGAAGCTGACGGTGCCGGAGTCCAAGAAGGTGTCGCTGGAGATCCCCGCCGACAAGAAGTCCGGCACGATCTTCGTCCGCGACAGCGCCTCGATGACCGAGGTCGAGATCACCGTCAGCGAGAAGAAGTGACCGCAGGAGCGCTCCTCGCCCAGGCGGCGAGGAGCGGCGCCGCCGGGGAGAACCCGTAGGCGACGGGATTCCGACGCTCACCCGAGGGCCGAACGAAGACGCGTCATCCGTGCGCGATCGCCACTTCGCCGGCATCGCCGGCCACCGGCGGCATCTCCGCGGCCAACCCGATCGCCGCCGCTTCCGCCGCCGCCGCGTCGGGCGACGACCACAACAGCTCGGCGAGCCGCAGGTGCAGCTCGGGCCGCGAATCGCGCAGCAGACGCTCCAACACCGACAACTCGCCGCCGTCGTCCTCGAATCGCGTCTGCATCAGCGGATGCTGGCGCGAACTCTCGACGTAGCGTTCGGCCGACAGCGGCCGGTAGCGGCAGAAGAACTCGAAGTGCCACGGCAGGAAGCGCATCGCCCGCTCCTTGCCCTTCTCGTCGTCGCGGAAGTGCTCCTTCATCTTGCGCGCGAGATCGAAGTAGACCGCGAGCCGCTCGCTCGCCGTCGGTTCCCACGCCTGCTTCTCGGCGATCTCGCGGAACAGCCACGGCTTGATCAAGGCGCCGCGGCCGAGCATCACCGAAGCGACACCGCTCTTCTGCCAGCGTTCGTGCGTCTCGTACCAGGTCAGCAGATCGCCGTTGCCGATCACCGGGATCGTGCGTTCGGCGGCGATGCGCGCGATCGAGTCCCAGTCGGCGGCGCGCGAGTAGCGCTGTTCGCGCGTGCGCCCGTGCACCGTCAGTGCCGCGGCCCCGGCCTCTTCGACCAGCCGCGCGACCTCCGACGCGTTCTGTTCGCTCTCGGTCCAGCCGAGCCGGATCTTGACGCTGACCGGCACCGGGATGCCCTTCACCATCTCGCCGACGAGCTTGGCGAGGTGCGCCGGGCGCTGCAGCATCGTCGCCCCCATGCCGCGCCGCACGATGTCGTGGATCGGGCAGCCGCAGTTGAGATCGACCCAGGAGGCGCCGCGCTCCACCGCAGCGAGACCGGCGGCGATCGCATCCGAGGCCTTCGAAGCCGCCACCTGGGCGCCGAAACAGGTCTCCTCCGCATGCTTGCGCAGCAGGGCCAGCTCGCTCTTGCTGCGGCGCACGACCTGGTAGCCGTAGGCCATCTCGCCCATCGTCACCACCGCCCCGTGTGCCAGGCACAAACGGCGGAAGGGCAGGTTGCCGCCCTTGGTCAGCGGGGCGAGGAAGACGCGGCCACGGAAGTCCATCGGCCCATCCTGGCGGCGATCGCAGGCGCTTTCCACCGCCACCGCGAATGGATGGTGCGAGCACCGCTCACCGGAAGCCGACGAAGCCCACCGGATCGCCGACGACGGCCGTGTCGATCAGCTCTTCGTCGGCCTCGTAGTCGGCGCCGACCGCAGCGGCACATTCGAGGAACCACGCGACCTCCTCGGCCGACGTCGTCACCAGCCCCGGCCGCGCGAGCCGCGCGAACAGCTTGCGCGCCAGCGCGCGCGCCTGTTCGCGTTCGGCCACGAAGCGCTCGACGTCGACCTGCACCGGCGGCACCCGGCCGTAGGCGACGTCGCTGAGCACCGGCCAGGTCTCGGGGTCGGTGAACACGCTGATGCACCCGAGATGGTCGAACGGGCGCCCGGCGGCCACTTCGCACGCATCGCCAGCGACGTAGCGCAGCGGCAGCTCGGGCGCGACCTTGTCGAGCGCCGCGTTGAGCACTGCGACCTCGCGTTCGCGCAGGTTCGTCGCCACCACGTCGCGCCCGCGCAGCATCACCTCGGCCAGCAGCACCGGCAGCTCGGCCACACCGGCGCCGACCCACAGCGAGGCGCCGGCGGCGCGGACCTTCGGCAGCAGCGCGCGCGCGAGGCGTTCGCCAAGTTCGCCCACCTGCGGCGCCTTCTCGGCCCAGAACTGCTCGCCGCCCCAGTGGAAGTAGATCTCGCCGAGCGCCTGCCAGTCGCAGGCCGCGGCGATGCGGCGATGCAGGGCGGCGACGCTGCTCCAGTCGGCACCGGGCTTCTTCATGCTCCCGTCCCGAGGCCGGCGAGCTTGCGCAGCACCGGCCACGCGAAGATCCCGGTCTTGTGCCCATCGCTCCAGAAGAACGACAGCCCGTAGCGACCGACCAGTTCGGCCCCGAACAGCAGGATGTCGTTCGGCACCGTCCGCGGGTCGAGCAGCGGGCGCCCGGTGCTCTCGTCGACACAGCTGGCGCACGGACAGGCGAGGCGCAGGTCGCGCGCCCTGTAGTCGGAGACGGCGCCGTCCTTCCACTCGATGCGGTAGGTGAACGGCGAGACGAGATCGGCCTTCTTGGGGGTCGGAGACGTCATCGGCGGGCAAGCTCGTAGCGCCGCCGCTTGCGCATCGCTCGCGGAAACCGGAGAACGGACGCATGCGGCTAGGCGCACTGATTCTGGCAGGAGGGCGCAGCGTGCGCATGGGCCGCCCGAAGGAGTGGCTGCCGTTCGGTGGCGAGACGCTGCTGGGCCGCATCGGCCGCACGTTGCTCGAGGTCGCGGCACCGGTGCTGGTGCTGGCGCGCGATCACGAACAGGAACTACCGCCGCTGCCCGCGGCGGTGGGCAAGCTCGTCGACCAACGGCGCGACGCCGGCCCGCTCGCCGGCCTCACCCAGGGACTCGACCACCTCGCCACAGTCCATGGCTTCGCCGCTGGCGACGCGGTGCTGCTGACGGCCTGCGACCTGCCGTTCCTCGACGCCGGGTTCGTGCGCGGGCTGACGACGCACCTCGCAGGGCACGATGTCGTCCTGCCGATCCGCGACGGGCAGGAAGAGCCCCTGGCGGCGATCTATCGCCTAGGCCTGCGCGCGGCGGCGCACGAACTACTGCAGCGCGGGGCCGGCTCGCCGCGCGCGCTGGCCGCGGCGGCGACCACCTGCCGCCTTGCCGGCGAGGCCCTCGCCAGCCTCGACCCTTCCGGCCGCTGCCTCTGGAACCTCAACACCCAGACGGACTACGAACGGGCCGTCGCGGCGCTCGCCGACGGATGACCGCGGTGTCGTCCGCCCCGCGGCGCCGCCGGCGCGCCACGGGATGACACCGGCAACGGCACGGCCACGACCAGGCGTGGATCCCATCAGGAGACGAGTCTCCGCCAGCCGATGCCAAGGCTCATGGACGACACCGTGCTCGGAATCTGGAGTCAAGCCGCGGCAGTCGCTGCATTCGGCACCATCGGCGGCATGTTGGTCCGCCTCCGCGGCGAACGGCCGGGCACGGCGACCATCGGACTCGGACTGATCGTCGGGTCGCTGCTGCAGGCAGTCGACACGATGCATGCGGGCACCCTGCATGCGGCAACGTCGATGCCGCTCGCGGCCCTGGCGCTCGCGATCACTGCCTTCCTCGCGTACGCCGGCGCCGGCGCGAACCCGTCCCACGGATTGGCGGGAGTGCTGGCCCGCAGCGGGCTGCGCATGGCGACGTTCGGCGCGGTGCTGGTGGCGCTGCTGCACTGGCTGCACGGCGTCATGCCCAACCAGACGAACATCGGGTTGCCTGCTCTGGCTGTCGGCGTCGTCGATGCACCGCTGGTGGTGCTGCTGACCTGGTTGGCCCTGCGCGCACGCGGCGTGCCCGGAGACGTCCGCTTCCTGCTGCTGTGCACGGCATTCGGCCGGCTCGCCTCGCTGCAATTCGCTCCGCACGGCGCCAGCATCGCCGCCAGCACCCAGGTCCTTGGTGCAACACCGCTGCTGCTGCGCCGCCTCGCCGCCGACGCGCCGACGCTCGCCGTGGCGACGGCGACCTCGGCGGCGTTCGCGTTCACGTGCCTGTTGCGCACGCAGGCGCAGCTGCAGGGATCGACCCCGCGACTCGCCGGCATCGACGATCCGCTGCTGGTGATGGGTGCCGTCGTCGTCCTGTTCGGCGCCGCCTTGATGCGTGCCTACGGCCGCGAAGCCGATTTGCCGCACGAAGCGGCACCGACCAACCACCTCGCGAACACCACCGGGGACACGGTGGCGGCGTCCGCGGCACAACCGGCGTCGCCTTCGCCGAACGGCTCGATCTCGCCGACGAACCGCCTGCCGGAGCCGGCTTCGACGGAAGAGGCCTCGCCCACCGTGCAGCGCGACCCGCAGACGACGCGCACCGAAGCCACCGAGCTGGCACCGACCTCCAGCCTCACGGCGAGGGACGTCGTCCGCGACCTGCGCACACCGATCACCAGCATGGTGGCGGCGATCGGGCTGCTGTCGCCGGAAGCCAACCCGGAGGAACGTCGTCGCCAACTCTCCACGCTGCAGGAGTACGGCCGCCAGCTCAGCACGGCGCTGACCGACCTCGACGACTTCGAGACTCTGCTGCGCGGCACGATCGACCTCGCCGAGGATGCGTTCGATCTAGGCCAGCTGCTGCAGGCATGCGTCGACGACGTCGCCCCGACCTTGACCGAGCGCGGCTTGCGCCTGTGCCTCGACGCGTCGCCGAGCCTCCCGCGCTGGGTCCAAGGCGACCCGTCGCGCCTGCGGCAGCTCGTCGCCCGTCTGTTGCACCTGGCGACGCAGCATGCGACCGTCGGCACCGTCGACGTCACCGCCGCCGCCAGTGACGGCCAGCTGCACATCTCCGTGCTGCATCGCAACGCCACGCTGCCCGAAGACGGTCGCAGCCTCGGCTTGATGTTCTGTTCGCAGCTGGCGCTCGTGCTCGGCGGCGAACTGAGTCTGCAGGCGGTCGGCGACAACGGCTTCCAGCTGCACCTGAAGTTGCCGCACCGCGCAGCCCCCGCCTGGGAAGTGGAACTGCTCGAGGAGGACGGCGAACGCTCCACGCCGCCGGAGCAGCCGTCCGCGACACCGGCCGCGCCGGTCCGCGGCCGCGTGCTGCTGGTCGAAGACAGCCCCGACCACCAGTTGCTGATCGGACGCCTGCTCGACCGCGCAGGTGCCCAGGTGACGATGGCCAGCAGCGGCGAAGTCGCGCTGCACCTCAGCGAACAGCAGTCGTTCGACCTGATCCTGCTCGACATGCAGATGCCGGGCATCGACGGCTACCAGACCGTTCGCACGTGGCGCGAACGCGGCGTGCTCACCCCGGTGCTCGCCCTGACCGCGGACACGAGCACGGAGGACGTCGAGCGCTGCCTCGCCGCGGGCTGCAACGGCCACCTGGCGAAGCCGGTTGCTCCGTCGTTGCTGCAGCGGTCGCTGGCGATGCACCTGCCCACCGCGACCAGCAACGGCAGCTGATCCCCCGGCGGACGAACGTCGACCGCCGCGCCCGTCAGCCCTGCGTGCGCCGGGCGAAGAGCAGCGTGCGCAGACCGTTGCGCTCCTGCCGCATCTCGGCGACCTCGACGTCGGCGAAGCCCGACTCGCGCAGGAAGCCGGTCAGCACCTCGATCGACAACCACTTGGCGTGGTCGTACATGCCCGCGAACGCGTCGGCGCGGCCCCCTTCCTTGTAGTGGCGGTACGGATAGCTGCGGCCGCCGGACGTGTAGGTCGCCGTCGCCTCCCCCTCGGCGGCAATGTGGGTGTCGAGCATCAGCAGGTGCCGAGTCTTCGGCAGCAGCAACTGCAGGTGCGCGATCGGATCGACGAGGTGGTAGAGCACGCCGATGTGGTGCACGACGTCGACCGTGGGCACCAACGCGAACTGGTCCGGCTGCTCGACGTCGCACTGGAACGCCGTCACGTGGTGGCCGAAGCTCCAGGTGCGCACGATCGTCTTGACGACGTTCTCGATGCGGCTGTCGATCGCGACGACGCGTTCGGCGCGCTGCGCGAGCCCGACCGTGTGCACGCCCTCGAAGCAACCGATCTCGAGCACGGAGCGGCCGGCCAGCGGGAACCGCCGTTCGAGCAGCAGCGTACGGCGATCGGGGATCTGCTGCGGCGTGTTGCGTTTGGTGGCCGACGCGGCGACGCCGAAGCGCCGACCGCGTCCGTCGAGCGTGAAGCAGTGCCACGGCAGCAGCCGGTTGAGTTGCGCGAGTTCGTCGTCCGACAGGTGGTCGACGAATTTCGTCGGGAGGCGGGCGTTCTCGTCGCTCGGCGTCGCTTCGGGTTCCATGGCGGGGCGGATCCTCCGCCGGCAACCTGGGGATGTCCACGCCCAACCGGACGACGCCGGCACCCCGCCAGCCCCAAGTTGCCAGCATGCGGGCTGCCCCATACCCTTCTCGCCTGCCGTGTCCGACCCAGTCTTCGTCAGCTTCCACGCCGATCGCCCGGCCGGGGTCACCGGTGCCCATCCGAATGCGAACCTCGACACCGCCGGATACCGGCGCATGCTCGACCTGCTGTTCCGCTCGGTTCGCCTCACCCACCCGACGGCGCACTGCGTGCTGCTGACCGATCGCACGACAGGGATCGGCGGCATCCGCGGCCCGGTGCAGCGCGTCGACGGCCCGGTCGACCACAAGTCGCTGATGTTGTCGCGGTCGCTGGCGCAGGCGGCGTTCGTCGACGCCGACGACTTCAGTCGACCGCTCGTGCTGCTCGATTCCGACATCTTGCTCAACGGCTCGCTGCGCCCGCTGTTCGACGAGGACTTCGACGTCGGCGTGACGTGGCGACCGTCCAGCACGATGCCTCTCAACGGCGGGCTGCTCGTACTGCACAACCGTCGCCCCGAGGTGTCGAAGGCGTTCTTCGCGCGATTCGTGCGAACCTATGCCGAGCGCTTCGCCACGGAGGGCAAAGGCGCATGGTACGGCGACCAACTCGCGCTGCAGGATTGCGTCGGACTCAACCACGACGAACTCGCCCGACGCGAAATGGTGGTCAAGGACGGCTGTCGCATCCGGCTGTTGCCGTGCGACACCTACAACTTCTCACCCGAGAACCGACTCGACGCGATCGGCGATGGCCTGCCGGGACGGTTGGTGGTGCACTTCAAGGGCCTGCGCAAGCGCCTGATGCAGCCGTTCTGGGATGCATTCCTCGCCCCTCGCAGCCACCCTTGGTTGTTTCCGCAGTGGCGAGCCCGTCGGGCGCTCGCTCACCTGCACGAACTCATCGCCCGAGAGGCGCCGCCGGCGAAGGAAGCCGCGCTCGGCTGATCGCCCGCGCAGCAACCACGAGCCGCACCCGGGATCTGGACGCGCGGATCCTCGCGGTCGGGCGCGATCGCGGCGACGCACGGTGTTCGAAGGCGGCCGTCCCTCCCTCTCCGAAACGGTCCGCGCCAGTCACGCACCAGCCTCTCGCTCGGACTTCGCGCCATCCGCCTTCAGCGCGAAGATCATGTCCTTCGAGTTCCGTTTGTATTGGATGCGGAACGACGCGTAACCGTGCCTCGCGACGCAATGGCGGAGCAGGTTGGTGATCGTCACCCAATCGTAGACGTGCACGTGGATCGAGTATCGCTCGGCGAATCGCTGGCGCGCCAACGCATCCTGGTCCCCGAGGAAGCGGTGCTCCCTCACCCAACGCTGGTAGGAGGAGAGCGGCACGTCGAAGCGACCGCTACGGTGCTCTTCGGCGAGTTGCTCCAAGGACGTCGGCGCCAGCATGAAGTCCTTGGTGCCGTCCGCTGCCGGAACCACCACCAGAACGAGTCCACCGGGCTTCAACTTGCGACGCCAATGGTCGAGGTGGCCCAGCGGATTCCACAAGTGCTCGAGCACATGGCTCGAGAAGACGAAGTCGAGCGAGCCGTCGGCGACCGGGAGATCGTGCGCCTTGCCGAGCTTGTAGCCACAGCGATCCCAGGCGCCGGCGTCGACATCGTCCTTGTACATCTCGAGCCAACGCTCGGCAGGCATCTCCTCGACGTACGTGACCTGCGTGGTCCGGCTGTTGTGCACCTGCGGCCGCGGCCCCGGCCCGATCTCGACGCCGACGCCGCGGGCGAGGCGCAAGAGCGAATCGCGCGGCACGCGCCGACTCGAACCGACGAAGACGTCCACCGCGGCACGGTCCACTTCGAGCACGAGGTCCGCGCAAGCGAACGGGTCGGGGAGATCGAACAGGCTCGGCAAGCGCAGCATCGTCGGCACACCTGCGACGAGCTTGAACTCTCGATGCACGACGTCACCTCCGACGACACGTCACCTCCGACGACGAAGGAGAGCCGCAGGCGCGCCGAGTCCTTGCCGAACTTGCCGCCTGCGATCGCCAACCAGCACGGATCGTCGACGCCGGTCTGGATGTGCGGATGGTCGGACGCGCGCGGCAGCACGATGCGATTGGACTTGCCAGCCGGCAGCAACGCGCCCAACCACAGCTCGCCGTCGATCGTGCGCTCGGCGGCGACCACGCCCTCCGTGACGACACAGTTGCGGTTCTTCTTGTCGATCAGGTAGTGCAGGTGCATGCGGATCTCGCGCGTGCGGTCGCAGGCCCGGCGTCCCCACACACGAGGATCACCGACGGCCGAGCACGCGGCGCGTACGCCAGACTACCCATGGCGTGCCTCGCACGCACGGCTACGGAACGTGCAGGAGTTCCTCGCCCAGCGCCTCGAGCCGTTCTGGCCGCTCGCGAGCGCGTTCGCCGCAGAGGTTCCAGACACCCTGTCGCCCGGAACGGCCTGCCACCGCACGCCGACCGGCTCCCGAGAATGGTGTTCCATCGTTGCACCACCCCCTAGCATCCAGGCCGATTGCAAGGCAACGCGGCCCCAGCCCAATGACCGAACCCATGCGCGTTTTCGTCGGCACCGATGAGTCGCAGATCCTCGCGACCAACGTGCTCGAGTACTCGATCCGGAAGCACGCCTCGCGGCCGGTCGAGTTCCATCGCATGACCGTCGACGGCATGCCGATGCCGAAGGACCACAAGAACAGGCCCCGAACCGGGTTCTCGTTCTGCCGCTTCACGATCCCGCAACGCTGCGGCTATCGCGACCGCGCGCTCTATCTCGACGCTGACATGTTGGTGTTCACCGACATCGCCGAGCTTTGGCGCATCCCGTTCGACGACCAGACGCTGCTGTGCACGTGGCAAGGCGAGCCACCGCCAGACTGGCGCAACAATCCGATGTTCAAGACGGGGCGGCACTACGCAGTCATGTTGCTCGACTGCGAGCGCCTGCATTGGGACGTGCGCGACGTGATCCGTGGACTGGACGAGGGGCGCTACAGCTATCAGCAGCTGATGTACGACATGTGCATCGTCGCCCCGGACGCCATCGACCACAGGCTCGCGACCGAGTGGAACTCGCTCGAGAACTACGTCCCGGGCACCACCAAGAACATCCACTACACCGTGGTGCCGACCCAGCCGTGGAAGTGTCGCACCAATCCTCACGGCGCCGTCTGGGATCAGCACCTCGAAGAGGCGATCGCCGCCGGCATGGTGACGCGGGAGCAGATCGAGAGTGGCGTGCGCAAGGGCCTCGTGCACGCCGACCTGTTGCGCTTCGTGCGCAGCACGGGAACGAGCGCCGCGAAAACGCCCGAGCTCACGCCGCCGCAGCCGTTCGTGCCGCCGCGCCACACGCTGCTCTTCCACCTGCAGCTGGTCACCGACGTCGACCTGCTCGTGCCGCTGCTCGTCGAAGCGCGACGACGCCCGGGGGTCGATGCGCGGCTCGTGGTCGACTCCACCCTGCTCGCCAAGGTGCCACAACTGAAGGAGCAGCTGCTGCGGCGGGGCTTGATGTGGTACACCGCGAGCCTCGAGGACTTCCAGCGCGCGAGACTGACGCTGCTCGACGGCATCTCGGCGCTGATCACCGCGACCGAGTCCTCGGCCCGCCCGCATGCTGCGGCCCATGCCCTCACCGCCGCAGCGAAGGGTCGTGGCATCCCGACGTTCACCCTGCAACACGGCTTCGAGAACGTCGGTCTGACATGGTTCGACCATGTGCACACGCCGGCCAACACGCAGTTCCTGTCCGATGCCATCCTGACCTGGGGACCGACGTCGCTGCTCGACGAGCGCGCCGACCCGTCGACGCGCGCGCGCTGCCTCCCGGTCGGTTGCTTCAAGGAGCTGCTGCCCGCACGCGGCCGCCTGCAACGCCCGAGCGGGCGCGAGCGATTCGTCGCGGTGCTCGAGAACCTGCACTGGCACCGGTTCGACGATGCCTACCGCGAGCGCTTCCTCGCCGACCTGGCCGCCGCAGCGCGGGTGCAGCCCGACACGACCTGGTTCGTGCGCCCGCATCCGGCCGGCGCGTTCCTCACCTCGCGGTTCCGCGGCGAACTGCCGCGCGCGCCGAACCTCGTCATCGCCGATCCCAACAGCCCCGAATGGCGTCAGTGGCAAGGACCCGAGCTGTTCGCGATCGCGGATCTCGTGATCACCACCCCGTCGACGGTGGCGCTCGATGCCGCGCGATGCGGCACGCCCGTCGCGGTCGTCGGCTACGGTCAGGATCTCACGAGGTACGCGCCGCTGCCAGTGATCACGAGCGCCGACGACTGGACACGATTCGCCGACGTGACCCGCCGCGCGAACGAACGGAGCGAGATCATCGGACTCGGAGCACGATTCGTCGCGCGCGTGACGACCACCGGCGACGCCGCGGCGCGGGCCATCGACCAGGTGCTCGTGAAGGCCGTCGCGACAGTCCCCCACGCTGCAACGCAGGCGGCGGGAGCCGCCGAGGCAGAGGTCGCCCGCCTGCAGCAGCAGCTGCGCGACCTGCGCAGCTCGTGGACGTGGCGCCTCGGCCGCATGCTGACGAAACCACTCGACCTGCTGCGCCGCGGCGGTCGTCAGCACGACTCTTCGGCCTGAGCGGTCGCCTTCACCGGACGCGGCGGCGCACCATCTGCAGCATTCGCACCGCCGGCTCCACGAGCAGTTCGCCGAGACGCCAGGTCGTCGACAAGCGCATGGCGGCGACTTCGCGGCGCAGTCGCGTCGCCGCGACGGCGTTCTCGTCGCTGCCCATCGGACCCGGCCAGCGCGCCGGGTGCAGCAGGTCTCGGT
>CANGSN010000036.1 GCA_947455805.1 Planctomycetota bacterium | reverse complement strand
GTTCGAGTCGCAGACCAAGATCAAGCTCGGCAACCGCGAGGTGCAGTCGGTGGTGGAGACCGTCGTCGGCGACGGCATCCGCACGCACTTCGAGGAGAACCCGAGCGTCGCCAAGACGATCTTCGGCAAGGCGCTCGACGCGCTGCGTGCGCGCGAAGCGGCCCGCAAGGCGCGCGACCTCGTGCGGCGCAAGTCGGCGCTCGAGGGCGGCGGTCTGCCGGCGAAGCTGGCCGACTGCCAGAAGGGGACGCCGCGCGACGAAGCCGAGCTGTTCCTGGTCGAAGGCGACTCGGCAGGCGGCACCGCCAAGCAGGGCCGCATGAGCCACCAGGCGATCCTGCCGCTGCGCGGCAAGATCCTGAACGTCGAGAAGGCGGCTGTCGACAGCATCCTCGACCACGAGGAGATCCAGACGATCGTCAGCGCGATCGGCACCGGCTTCCTCGGCGACGAGTTCGAGACCGACAAGCTGCGCTACGGCAAGGTCATCGTGATGACCGACGCCGACGTCGACGGCTCGCACATCCGCACGCTGCTGCTGACGTTGTTCTATCGCAAGATGCCGGAGCTGGTGACGCGCGGCCACGTCTACGTGGCGCAGCCGCCGCTCTATCGCATCAAGAAGGGCAAGACCGAGCGCTACGCGGTCACCGAGGAGGACAAGGTCAACCTGCTGGCCGAACTCGGGCTGGGCCAGACGTCGCTGCGGCACGGCGGTCGCACGTGGCGCGGCCGCGAGCTGCGCCAGCTGATGGACCTCGTCACCAAGCTGCGCGAACTGGAGAACCGCCTGCCGCTCGACGCCGGCGTGCCGTTCCTGCCGTACCTGGCGGCGGCGACGGTGCCCGATCGCCTGTTGCCGGCGGTGTGGTTCGTGGTCGGCGGTCAGGGTCGCTTCCTCGACACCGAGGTGCAGCTCGCCGCCGAGCTCGAGAAGCTGCGCGCGCAGAAGGGCCGCGACCTGCTGGTCTACGAGGGCCCGGACTCGCCGTTCCTGCGCGACAAGGCCGACGTCGAGGCGTTCGCGCTGTTGCTCGGCGGCGACGTGCGCACACTGCTGCAGAAGCTCGACGCGATGGGCTTGCCGGCGGCGTGGACGACCGGCAACGGCGCCGGTGCGTGGCACGTGCTGCAGAGCGAAGGCAGCGAGCCGCTGCAGAGCGAGAGCCTGTTCGCGGCCGTCGACCTGATCCAGAAGACCTGCGAGAAGGACCTCGACATCCAGCGGTACAAGGGCCTCGGCGAGATGAACCCGTCGCAGCTGTTCGAGTCGACGATGGATCCGGCGCGCCGCCTGCTGCGCCGCGTCACCGTCAACGACCTGGTCGAGGCGGACCGCATCTTCACCGTGCTGATGGGCCCCGAGGTCGAACCGCGCCGGGCGTTCATCGAGCAGCACGCGTTGGAAGCGACCAACATCGACATCTGACCGCAGTGACACCGGCTTGCGCAGTGACACCGGCTTTCGCAGTGACACCGGCCTGCTGCCGACGTCGCTGCGCGGAAGGGGTCGCAGGTTCGCAAGTCGCGGATCGAAGACCACCGACGGTTGCGAGGCCCCCGTCGGCCACGTTCCCGAGCGCCCTGGCCACCGGGCGCTGCCATCCTCGCGAGGCCTGCCCATGCATCGTCTGCGCTATCTGATCGGAACGTTGACGCTGCTGGCGGCGATCGCCGGCGCGTTCTGGATGGTGCGGCTCTTGCGCAACCTCGACCAGCTGCCCGGGATGGCGCTGCAGGTCGAGTTCCGCGAGGCGCGCGGCCTGCGGGCCGGCGCCGACGTGCGCTTCCGCGGCGTCACCGTCGGCACCGTGCGCGCGGTGACGATCGCCAAGGACGGCGGCAAGGCGGTGGCGCACGTGGTGCTTCAGCCGCACGCCGCCGGGCACGCCTGCGTCAACAGCGCCTTCTGGATCGTGACGCCGCGCTTCGCCGGCCTGACCGACGGAGCCACCGGGCTCGACACGCTGGTGCGCGACTCCTACCTCGCGTTCCACACGCCGGGCGAACGCGGCTCGCCGCTGGTCGCCGGCAGCCTGCTGGCCGGGCGCGAACGACCGCCGGCGCTGGCCGAGACCGAAGCGCTCGAACCGGTCGGCCACGGCGACCTGCTGATGAGCCTGCTGGTGCCCGAGAACCACGGCCTGCGCGCCGGTTCGACCGTGTTCTTCCGCGGCATGCCGACCGGCGACGTGCGTTCGGTCGAACTGGCGCCGACCGGCACGCACGTCGAGGTGACGCTGCGCATCGCCCGCAAGCACCGGCAGACGGTGACCGACAAGTCGGTGTTCTGGGTCGCGCGGCCCTACGTCAGCGGTGCCTTGTTCTCGGGCTTCACCGTCGGCGACGTCGGTTCGCTGCTGTCGCCCTACGTCAGCTACTACAGCGCGCCGGGCGTCGGGGCGCCGGTCACCGACGGCTACCGCGCTGCGGCGCGCACCAGCCGGCCGGAAGCGGAGCCGGCGGCGGTGCCGAACGAAGCGCTGCGCCAGACGGAGCGGGCGCGCGAGCCGGTGGCCGACGACGTCGTCACCGTCGCCATCACCTACACCGCGGTGGAACGCGACACCTGGAGTCCCGACGACCCGATCCATCGCCAGGGCAACGGGCTGTTGTTCCTCGATCGCGCCGGCCGCGCCATCGTCGTCACCGCGCGCAGCCTGGTCGACGGCGCGTTCACCGAGACCGACGTGTTCGGTGGCGATCCCGACGTCGACGAGGAGCAGATCAAGGTGCAGCTCGCCGGCGGCAGCGTGCACCGCGCCGGTCGCGTCTGGGTCGATCCGAACGGTGCCGACCTCGCCGCCCTCGTGCTCGACGACGTGCCGCCGGACCTGATCTGCACGCCGGCGGCGAAGTTGTCGTTCGATGCGGCTGGGATCGCCGGTGCGGTCGAGCTGCGGGCGTCGGGACCGAATGGTCTGCCGCTCGCCGCCGAGCCGCAGCTGCCCGCCGCTCCGGGCGAGAAGCTCGGAGGCGCCGTCTGCAGCGGCGGCCGCGCGGTCGGCATCCTCGGTGCGCGCCCCGAGCCGGTGCAGGTGGTGCCGCTGGCGAACGTTCCCGCCGACCTGCGCCCGCAGTGACGCCATGAGCGAACAGCACGGCCCGGCGCTGGTGTTCCGCAAGTTCGGGCTCGCCCATCGGCGGCCCGACGGCGAGGACGTGCTGCTCGCCGACGTCGACCTCGAGCTGCCGACGCACGGCTTCTACGCGTTCGTCGGCGCCAGCGGCGGCGGCAAGTCGTCGCTACTGCGCATCCTCGCCGGGCTCGTCGAGACACGCGAACCGGCGCCGAAGATGAGCGGCGAGCTGCTGGCGTGGGGCGAGCCGGTCACCGAGGAACATCCCGAGTCGCTGCGCGACCAGGTGGCAGCGATCCTGCAGGACGAAGGCCTGCTCGACGAGCTGACGACGCGCGAGAACGTCGAGCTGGCGCTGCGCGCCGCCGACCGCTCGCCGAAGCTGGCAGCGGGCCTGCTGGCGCAGGTGGGCCTCGAGCACGCACCCGCGCGTCCGGCGCAGTTGTCGGGCGGCATGCGCAAGCGGTTGGCGGTCGCGCGCGCTCTGGCGCAGTCGCCGCGGTTGCTGCTGTGCGACGAGCCGACCGCCGGCCTCGACGCCGAGGCGGCGCGCACGATCGCCAAACTGCTGCGCGAAGCGCACGACCAGGACGCGCAGCGCACGACGCTGGTCATCACGCACGATCTCGACGCGTTCGCCGGCATCGCCGACGGTGTGCTCGTGCTCGATCGCCAGCAGCGCACGCTGCGCCTCGAACGGCGCGACTACCAGCCGAGCCCGGCCGAGAACGTGCGCCGCAGCGGCGCCGTGCAGGCCGGCGAACCGGCGGCGGTGCACGCGCTGCGGCGCCTGCTGCTGCGACTGGCGGCGATCGGCGAGACGGTGATGGAGTCGCTGCGGCGGCTGCCGCCGTTCGAACTCGGCCTCGTCCTGCGGACGGTCGCCCGCTGCGTCTGCGAGCCGATCCTGTTCGTCGCGATCGCCGGCGCCGTCATCGGCGGCCTGTCGACGTTCTTCGCGCTGAAGAACAACCCGGTGCACGGCGGCTTCGAGTCCAGCCTGCTGACCGGCACCGGCAAGGTGGCGACGGCGGTGCTGGTGCCGCTGCTGACCGGGTTCTTCTTCACCGCGCGCATGGTCGCCGGCGCCGCCGCGCGCCTCGGCACGATGAAGCGCACCAACCAGATCGCGGCGCTGCAGACGATGGGCATCCGTCCAGCGGACTACCTGCTGACGCCGTTGGTGTGGGGCATGGTCGTGGCGATGCCGCTGGTGACGCTCGCCGGCGTGGTCGCCGCATCGGCCGCCGGGTTCCTGGCTGCGCGCGTGGTGTCGGGATTCACGACAGTCGGATGGGCGACGGCGTGGTTCGCGAGCGTCGATCCGCGCGACATGCTGGTCGTGCTCGCCAAGACCACACTGTCCGGATACCTGATCGCGGTCACCTGCTACCACCTGGGCACCGGCCCGAAGCGCTCCGGCGCCGAGGTCGGCGAGGCCGTCAATCGCGCGATCGTGGTCGGCATGGCGCTGGTGCTCGCCGTGCACGCCGGGCTCACGTTCCTGGTCTACGCCTGATCGGGCCACGCCGCGCGGAACGTTCGTCGGCACCGCGGCTGCGCCTCAAGAGCCGGTGCAGACGCGGCCGATGGGAGGTCGCGTGAAGGGCATCGAGAAACTCACATCGGTCCGCCTCGCCGAGATCCTCACCGAACGTGCGGTGGTCTCGTCGGAGGTCATCACCGATGCCCTCTACGCGCAGGACAAGAACGGCGAGGCGTTCGCACAGATCCTCGTCACCGGCGGCCACATCACCGAGTGGGACCTCGCCAAGCTCGTCACCGAGCACTTCAACCTGCCGTTCCTGATGGCGGCCAACTACCAGATCAGCGAGGACGCGAAGAAGCGGCTGCCCAAGGAAGTGCTGTTCCAGCACACGATCGTCCCGCTCGACGTGTTCGGTGACATCGTCTGCATCGCGATGCCGGTCATCCTGTCGTTCGACGACATGGCCAAGATCCAGCGCGAGCACAACTGCGACCTGTTCCCGTACGTTGGCCTGATCTCGGAGAACAAGAAGGTCCTGACCGACATGCACAAGGACTACCCGATGTGGCTCGAAGCGGAGCAGAAGCGCCGCGAAGAGGCGCTGCGCAAGCGCAACACGGGTGGGGCGAAGGCGAACGACGGCGATTGGATGAGCATCTTCGACGCCGGCGACATGGCGACGAAGGACCCGGTGGCGAAGGAACCGGCGAAGAAGAAGGTGGAAGCCGCGAAGCCCGCACCGGCCGCGCCGAGTGGCGGTGGGCTGAAGCCGACTGCGCCGCCGAAGACCGCGGGCCAGCAGACACCGCCGCCCGCCGCCCCGCCGACGGCGTGATCGCGGCGGCCGGTGATCAGTTCGCCTTGGAGGCGTTCGTGCCGGAACCCGCGCCGTCGCGGTGATCGTCGGCCGCTTCCGGCAACGGCGTCGACATCGCCTCGTGCGTGAGGTCGCGCAGTGCACGCCCGGGATCGGCGACCGCCCGCGGCAGCGACGTCGCGTTGTCGACCTCGCGCTTGGCCTCCTCGATGGACTTGCGCACTTCGCGCAGCGACTCGTCGCGGTCCATCTGGTCCTTGAAGTCGTGGAAGGTCCTCTTCAGTTGCGCCACGACCTTGCCGAGCTTGCGACCGGCCGACGGCAGATCGCGCCCGTAGAGCAACAGGCCGATCACGACCAGCAGGAACATCTCCTGCCAGCCGAGCGATGGGAGGAACGCCAACACGGCGCGCAGCTTAGCCGCGCGCCTGTGTGGGCCCAGCGGCGGCTCGAGTTCGTGTCGCCGCGGCGCCGACAGGGCCGCGCCACCGCCGGATCGTCGCCTGGACCCTCGCGGCCCTGGAACCGCGGCCGGGGAGTCCATACCCTGCTCGCCCCCGTATGAGCGACAAGCCCATCTTCGCGCTGGAGCGACTGACCAAGGCCTACCAAGGCAAGAAGCCGGTCCTCCAGAACGTCAGCCTCGTGTTCCTCGAGAACGCCAAGATCGGCGTCATCGGCCAGAACGGCGCCGGCAAGTCGACGATGCTGCGCATCATGGCCGGCGTCGACAAGGAGTTCGACGGCGTGGCCCGCCTCGCCGAGGGCAAGACCGTCGGCTACGTGCCGCAGGAGCCGAAGCTCGCCGAAGGCCTGACCGTGCGCGAGAACGTCGAGCTCGCGGTGGCACCGGTCCGCGCGCTGCTGAAGAAGCACGAGGACCTGAGCATGAAGCTCGGCGAGGACCTGCCGCCGAAGGAGATGGACAAGGTCATGGCCGATCTCGAGAAGCTGCAGCACGAGATCGAGGCCAAGGACGCGTGGGAGCTCGATCGCCACGTCGAGACGGCGATGACCAAGCTGCACCTGCCGGCCGGCGACAAGAACGTGTCGGCGTGCAGTGGTGGCGAACGCCGCCGCGGCGCGCTGTGCCGCACGCTGCTCGAGCACCCGGACCTGCTGCTGCTCGACGAGCCGACCAACCACCTCGACGTCGAGACCGTTCGCTGGCTCGAGGAGACGCTGCGCGACTACAAGGGCACGGTCGTCTGCATCACGCACGATCGCTTCTTCCTCGACAACGTCGTCGGCTGGATGCTCGAGATCTGGCACGGCCGCGCGATCCCGTACCAGGGCAACTACTCCGAGTACCTGATCCAGCGCGCCAAGCGCATGGAGGCGCAGGAGACGCAGGAGCAGAAGCGCGCCAAGTTCCTCGAGCGCGAACTCGAGTGGATCCGCATGAACCCGAAGGCGCGCACGACCAAGAACAAGGCGCGCCTGAAGAACTACGACAAGATGCTCGAGACCGAGGTCGAGGAGCGCGACGACACGGTCGAGCTGCACATCCCGGCCGGCAAGCGCCTCGGCGACACCGTCATCCGCTTCGAGAAGGTCTGCTTCTCGTACGACGGCAAGAAGAACGTCGTCGACAACCTGTCGTTCGAGATGCAGCCGGGCGACATCCTCGGCATCGTCGGCCCGAACGGCACCGGCAAGACCACGTGCCTGAAGATGATCACCGGCCGCCTGCAGCCGCAGAGCGGCAAGGTCACCGTCGGCCAGACCGTCGATCTGTGCCACGTCGACCAGGAGCGCGAGAGTCTCGATCCGGCGAAGACCGTGTGGCAGGAGATCAGCGAAGGCCAGGACCTGATCAAGCTCGGCAAGTTCGAGGTCAACAGCCGCAGCTACGTCGCGAAGTTCAACTTCACCGGCCAGGACCAGCAGCAGCTCGTGGGCTCGCTGTCGGGCGGTCAGCGCAATCGCGTGCAGCTCGCCAAGATGCTGCGCCGCGGCGGCAACGTCATCCTGCTCGACGAGCCGACCAACGACCTCGACCTCGACACGCTGCGCGTGCTCGAGGAGGCGATCCAACAGTTCCCGGGCTGCATGGTGGTCGTCTCCCACGACCGCTACTTCCTCGATCGCATCTGCACGAAGATCCTCGATCTCGGCAACTACGAGCCGGGCAAGTACCTCGACAACCTGTAGAACACCCGCATGTCGCCGCTCGACAAGCCGCGCAACCCGTTCCTGCCGGGGCAACCGGCGACGGTCGAGCTGTTCGTCGGGCGACAGGCACAGATCACGCACCTGCTGCAGCGTGGGGTCCGGCAGACGGCGTTGGGCAAGCCGACCGTCTTCTTCATCGAAGGCGAGTACGGCATCGGCAAGAGTTCGCTGGCGAACTACTGCCTGCAGGCCGCGGAGCAGGAATACGGATTGCTCGGGATCAGTGCGTCGATGGCAGGGCAGCGCGACCTCGACGGCACCGCCGAGTCGATCCTGAAGTCGCTGGTCACCTCCGCCCATCGCAACCGCTCCTTCTGGGCGAAGGTGAAGGACGTGCTCGGTCGCTTCGTCGATGGCGCGCAGTTGTTCGGGGTCAGCCTGAAGCTGTCGGAGGTGGCCGCCGCGGCTCCGCGGCTCGCCGACGTGGCTGGATTCCTCGAGACGCTGCGTGGCCTGCTGCAGTACCTCCCGAGTGAAGGCGGCATGCAGCCCGGCGTGTTCCTCGTGCTCGACGAAATCAACGGCATCGCCTCGCATGCGCCGTTCGCCCACTTCCTGAAGGGGGTCGTCGATCGGAACGCGCTGCAGACGCCTTCGGTGCCGCTCTGCCTCGTTCTGTGCGGAACCGCCGAGCGCCGCAAGGAACTCGTGGCCTGTCACGAACCGGTCGGGCGGCTGTTCGACGTCATCGAGGTTCCTCCACTGTCCCGCGACGAGTCGAGCCAGTTCTTCCTTCGTGCGTTCGAATCCGCCGGCATGCGAGTGAAGAAGGACGCGCTCGAGCGCCTGGTGCAGTACGGCTCAGGGCAGCCCCGCATCCTGCACATGCTCGGAGACCACGCCTTCTGGATCGACAGCGACCAGATCGTGGACGGTGCCGACGTGGACGCCGCTCTCCAAGCTGCGGCCAAGGACTTCTGGCGCAAGTACGTCGGTCCCCAGGTGGTCGACGAACTCAACAGCGCCGACTATCGATCGATCCTGAAGAAGATCGCGGCGGAGGACCCGCTGGCGCCGGCCTTCTCGCGGGCGAAGATCGCCGAGGGCCTCAGTCAGAGCGAGCGCGGCAAGCTCGACAACTTCTTGCAGCGGATGAAGCAGCTGAACGTCATCCGACAGGGCGAGGAGAAGGGCGAGTGGGTGTTCAACACGCCGATGGTGCGCACGGCGATGTTCCTGTTCGCGGAAGCGCTCGCTAACTGAGAGCCCGAGAAGAAATCATGCTACGGGCTCTCAGCAGCATGTTTGGCGGCTGCGTTCGCAGCCGCGCAGAGGCTTCGAGAGGATTCTCTCTCAGCCTCTGAGCCGCGGCAGCTCGACCAGCTGGTCGGCGAGCGAGCGGCCGAGATCCGGGTCGTGTGTGACCATCGCCAGCGTCATGCCGCGCCGCTTCAGGTCGGCGATGACGGCGACGACGTCGGCGGTGCTGTTCGGGTCGAGCGCCGACGTCGGCTCGTCGAGCAGCAGCACCTCGGGATCGGTGGCCAGCGCCCGCGCGATGGCGACACGCTGCGCTTCGCCGCCCGACAGACGCGCCGGGAAGCGCTCGGCGGCAGCGGCCATGCCGACCTGCGCCAGCAGCTCGCGCGCCTTGGCTTCGATGGCCGAGCGCTCGGCCCCGCGCACGACGCGCGGCGCCAGCGTCACGTTGTCGAGCACCGACAGGTGCGGGAACAGCTGGTAGCTCTGGAACACCATCGCCGTGCGCCTTCGCAGCTGCAGCGTGCGGCGCTGCCATTCGCCGTGCGGCAGGCCGGCCGGGATCTCGAGTTCGCCGCAGCGCAGGGTGCCCGCGTCGTGGCGTTCGAGCTGGTTCAGCAGCCGCAGCAGCGTGCTCTTGCCGCTGCCACTGCGGCCCATCAGCACCGTCGTCTTGCCGGGCGCAAGGTCGAGGTCGAAGCCGCCGAACAGCGTGCGCTCGCCGAAGCGCTTGGTGACCGCGCGCAGCGAGATCATGCGTGGTCCCTCTCCATCGCGCGTTCCCAGCGGCGGGCCAGGAACGCCAGCGGCAGGCTCATCGCCAGGTAGAGCCCGGACGTCACGAGGCCCAGCACGATGAACCGTCCCGACTGGTTGGCGAGCATCTGGTACTGCTTGGTCAGCTCGACGACGGTGATGACCATGACGATCGACGAGTCCTTGAACAGCGCGATGAAGTCGTTCGTCGACGGCGCCAACGACAGGCGCAGGGCCTGCGGCACGACGACGTGGCGCAGCATCTGTGCGGTGGTGAAGCCGAGCGTCATCGCCGCTTCGCGTTGGCCGCGTGGGATCGCGAGCAGGGCACCGCGATAGATCTCCGCCTCGTAGGCCGCGTAGTTGAGCGCCAGGCCGAGCACGCCGGCCTCGACCGCGCCGAGCTGCAGCCACTCGATGCTGCCGAGGCCGTAGTAGAGCAACAGCATCTGCACGAGGATCGGCGTGCCGCGCAGCAGTTCGACGTAGACGACCGCCAGCCAGCGCAACGGCCGCGGGCCGTGCAGGCGCCACAGAGCCACGGCCATGCCGAGCAGCACGGCGAGCGCGAACGACACCACCGAGATGCCGAACGTGCGCAGCGCGCCTTCGCCGAGCAGGGCCATCGCCATGCCCCAGTCGAATGCGCCGCTGCCGGCCGGCGACGCACTGCCCGCTGTGTCGACGTAGGCGTTGGCCACGGCGGGATCGCCGAGCTGGCGCTGCGCATCGGTCCAGAGCGACCAGCGGCGGTAGATGCGTTCGAGGCTGCCGTCGGCGAGCAGTGCGCCGATCGCCGCGTCGAGCGCACGCTGCAGTTCGGGCTCGGAGCGCCGGATGCCGAGGCAGTAGTGGTAGGCGCCGAACGGCTCGCCGACGTCGCGCAGCTGCGGGAACATCGGCCGCAGGGCGCGCGCGATCGGCACGTCCGCGAGCGAGGCGGCGTTGCGGCCGTTCACGACGTCCTCGTAGGCGGTGACGTTGCTCTCGTAGACGACGATCTCGATGCCTGGCCGCTCCAGCAGCAGCTGGTGGCTCTGCGACTGGCCGAGCACGCCGACCCGCTTGCCGACGAGGTCGTCGAGGCTGCGCACGTCGGTGGACTTCGCCCCGACCGACAGCTGCTGCTGGAACACGTAGTACGGCCGCGACAGCCGCACCAGTGCCTGGCGCGCCGGCGTCGCCTCGAAGCCGTTCAACACGATGTCGCAGTCGCCGCGATCGAGCACCTGCACCAGGCTCTCGTACGGCACCTGCGCGCGGCGGAAGCGCACGCCGAGCACGCGGCCGAGCTCCGTCGCCAGGTCGACCTCGAAGCCGACCTCGCCGCCGCGCGGGTTGTTCGGGTCGACGAACACGAACGGCGCCCCGCCCTCGGCGTCGGCGCCCCAGCGAATCTCTCCGGCGTCGCGATAGCGCTGCGGCAGCGATTGCGCGAACAAGGCGCAGCCGTCCACCAGCAGCAGCAGCAACGCCAGCAGCGATGCGACGTGGGCCATCAGGCGATCAGTGGCGCTTCAGGCCGATGGCGAGACCGGCGGTGGCGAGGCCGGCGGCCGGCAGGCTGCCGGTCATGAACGTCTGCATGCTGGACCACTCCTTCTCGACGTTCGCGGTGAAGCGGCTCCACAGCGAGTCCATCTGCGACCAGTCGACGGTCAGGATGCCGTAGTAGCTGAGCGTCATCGTCATCAGCAGCCAGAAGCCGAACGCGATCGCGGCCACGCGCAGCGTCGCGCGGATGAAGCTGCCGAGGCAGAAGCCGGCGACGAAGCTGAAGCCGAGCCGGAACACGCCCTTCGCCGCCGGTTCGGCACCGTTCGCGCTGCCCGTCTGGTTCTCGCCGAGGCTCGTCGCCAGGCCGCTCATCGTGCCCGAGCTGCCGTGGCTCGCGCCGTGCATGGCGCTCATCACACCACCGACCACGGCGGTGCCGACAGCGAGTCCGAGCGCCACCTTCTTCCACCGCGGCATGTCACGCAGCCATTGTCCGAGGCTGCGATCCGGCGGTGCGGGCGGTTTGGGTTCCGTCGTCATCGGCGCACTATCGCCGTTCGCCACGACCGCGCCAATGTCCAGCGACACGGCGAACGGCCTCGTTGTCATGGGGAGTTTGTGCTTGAGGCGACGAACTGCCTCGTCATGATCCGCGCCCTCTCGACACAATGACCATGCGAACCATCATCCAAGCTGCCCTCGTCGCGGCCCTCTCCGCCGGAGTTCTCGCCCAGGACAAGATCACGCTCGCCAATGGCGACGTGATCACCGGTCAGATCAAGTCCATGGCCGACGGCAAGGTCACCATCAACTCGCCGCTGCTCGGGGACGTCGTCGTCCCGATGAGCAACGTCAGCGACATGGTCACGCAGGCCCAGGTCGACCTCCTGAAGAAGGACGGCGAACTGATGAAGCGCAGCATCCTCGGCGTGGAAGGCGGCAGCCTGAAGCTCAGTGGTGACGCGCGCTTGCCGATCGACAGCCTCGGCCAGATCAACCCGCCGGCGAAGCCTGAGCCGACCTGGGTGGGCGCCTTGAAGCTCAACGGCTTCTACTCGGAAGGCAACACCACTCGCCGCTCGTTCGGCATGCTCTTCGACGCCACCAAGCGCTCGGAGAGCGACCGCATCTCGGTCGACGGCTCGTGGGACTACAGCGAGGACAAGGACACCGATGCGAATTCGGCCACGTTCCGTGATTGGCGTCTGAACCAGCGCCGTGCGGGTGCCGGTGCGAAGTACGACTACTTCCTGAGCAAGCGCTTCTATGCGCTCGTCACGACCCGCGCGCTCGGCGACACGTTGGCCAACCTGGACCTGCGTTACTCGGCAGGCGCAGGCTTCGGCTACAACTGGGTCGACAACAGCACGACGACGTTCCTGACCGAAGTCGGCTTGTCGTACTTGAACGAGAACTACCGCAACAGCGACCCGTCCGTCGACTTCGTCGCGGTCCGCGCGGCCTACAAGCTGACGCACCAGTTCTCCGAGAAGACGCGCCTGCTGCACACGGTCGAGGCGTTCCCGTCGACCGAGAGCTCCGACGACATCTATCTGCAGGCGAGAACCGAGGTCACCACGTCGCTCACCGAGAGCATGCTGGCTGCCCTGACGCACATCATCGACTACGACAACACGCCGGCGACTGGCGCCGAGCGCATGGACAACCGCGTCCTGCTGTCGATCGGCTGGAGCTTTTGATTCAGCTCGCCCCGAACGGGGCGACCTGAATCAGCCTCTCGAGACGCCGCCACGCGTCGTTTCCCGCTCCTTCGAAACGACACCAGAGGCTCCGCTGCGTCGTCTCCCTTCGCAGCTCGCCCCGAACGGGGCGACCTGAATCAGCCTCTCGAGACGCCGCCACGCGTCGTTTCCTGCTGCTTCGAAACGACACCACTACGGCGCGCGCCGGCAATCAGTGCGGCGCGCCAGCCGGGCCGACCATCTGGCCGGTGCCCAAGCGGTCGCGGTTCGAACGATCGATGCCGCCAAGCCGCGGGAAGAAGTCGACGCGGAAGGTCGTGTCCTCGGCGAACGGGTTGTAGACGACCGACAGTCGGATGGACCAATCGTGGTCGTCGCGCGTGAGGCCGAAGGAGTAGGCAAGCCACTCGTCGAGCTCGACGTCGCGCTGGGTGACGGCGAAGATGCTCCAGCGTTCGCGCAGTTGCGTGCTGGCCACCAGGAGCACAGCCCCCTTGGTCAGCGAGTCGGTTCGATACTCGATACCCCAGCCGATGCCGGCGATCGGTCCGAACGCCAGCTCGGTGTCGAAGGTGCGCAGGCCGTCGCGCCAGTCGTGGTCGCCGTAGACGGCGAGGCTGGTGTTCTCGAACACGCTCCAGTTGCGCGGCAGGCGCACCAGGAAGTCGTAGTAGAGGAGGCCGAGACCGTCGCCGCGATTGTCGCGCGCCTTGTCGGGGAACAGGTCCTGCGCGACGTCGAAGAACAGGAAATCGCGCGGCTGCGTGCCGATGCCGACGTTCTCCATGCGCTGCAGCTGATTGCGCAGCTCGAGGCGCACGAGCTGTTCCTCGGTGATCGTGTCGGTGGCGTCGAACGTGTAGACGTCGGCGGTGCGGTCCTCGGCGTGGAAGCGGTTCCGATAGGTCAGCTTCGGCGACATCACGTGCCGAACCGCGCGGAGGTCCTCACCGTCGAGCCACTGCCAGGTGCGCCGCAGCGACGTG
>CANGSN010000035.1 GCA_947455805.1 Planctomycetota bacterium | reverse complement strand
GTGCCGGTGGTGCTCTGCGCCAGCAGCAGGCCGCCGGCGTCGAACGCGCGCCAACGGATCTCGCCGTCGACGACGTCGCCGTTCAGGTTGCGGGTCTCGGCGGTGAAACTCCACGCGGCACCACCCGGCACGGCGCGCGGGGCGCTGACCGTCAGGTGCAGGTGGTCGCGGCCATGGCTCGCGTGCGCGTGTTCGGTCGCGAGCTGCGCCACGTAGCAGACGAGCAGGCCGGCGGCGGCGAGCGACGCAGCGGCGCCGAGGCGGCCGAGCGGCGAACGCAGCCAGCGCCAGGGCGATGGCGTGCGGTGGCCGTTCTTCTTCGCCGGATGCGTAGCGCTCGGCGTCGTCGGCAGCGCCAGCGGATCGATCGTCGGCTTCACCGCCGCTTCGAGCACCTGTGCCTGCTGCAGCACCTGCTGTTGCAGCGCGCGCAGCGCCGGTTCGGCCGCGAGGCGGGCTTCCAGCGCCGCGGGATCTTCGTGGCAGCCGAAGTGCAGCTCGAGCAGTTCTTGCGCGAGCTGGTCGCGTTCGGCGGGGGAGTAGTCAGGGTGCGCGCTCATCGGGGGCTCTCCGTCGTCTGGTTGGCGCCGAGGGTGGTGCGCAGCTTTTGCAGCGCGCTGCGCATGCGCGTCTTCGCGGTGCCGACGGGGATCGCCAGCTCGGCGGCGATCGCCTCGAACGAACGTTCGCCGGCGGTGCGCAGCAGGAACACCTGCTGCTCGGGATCGCCGAGCCGCGCGATCGCGGCTTGCGCCAGTGCGACCGCTTCGCGCTGTTCGAGCGCGTGCGTCGGCGAGGTGGGAGTGTCGGTGGCCACGTGGTTGCCTTCGTCGAGGGGTTCGTGCGCCGGTCGCCGCGTGCGTTGCCGCCGCGCGTCGACCGCTGCGTTCCAGGTGATGACGAAGATCCACGCCACCGGGTCCTGCGGCCGCGTGCCGTCCTGCCACTTCGACCAGCACTTCAGGAAGGCGGTCTGCAGCACTTCGGGCACGTCGGCCGTCGGACCGAGCACCGAACGCACCGCTCCCGCAAGCCCTTGGCGATGGGCCTGGAAGAGGTCGGCGAGCGGGCTGTCCTCGGCGGTCATGGATCGATCGTGCCGATGAAGACGCCGGTCGGCGATTCCGGATTGCTCGCGCCCACGATTTCTGCGGGTGGGTGGCGGCGTCGCATCCGGCGTGCGTCGCCGACCGAACGCGCGGCGAACTTCGATGGCGAACGTTCCCCCCGACAAGACCTGTGCGACCTGCGGCCGCGCGATCGCCTGGCGCAAGCGCTGGGCGCGCGACTGGGACCAGGTTCGCTACTGCAGCGACGGCTGTCGGCGCGGGCTCGGTGCGATCGACCATGCGCTCGAGCAGGCGATCGTGCAGTTGCTCTCGGCGCGGGCATCGGGGGCGACGATCTGCCCGTCGGAAGCCGCGCGCGCGGTCGCCGCGGACTGGCAACCGCTGATGGAGCCGGCGCGGCAAGCGGCGCGGCGGCTGGTCGCCGCCGGCGTCGCGGTGATCACGCAGGGCGGGCGCGTGGTCGATCCGTCGACGGCGAGGGGGCCAATCCGGGTGCGGCGGCGGTAGGCGGGATGGCACCGGTCGTTCGCTCGGCCGCCCATGTTGCAGCACGGGCGCCAGGCCTTCCGCGCTTCTGTGGGATGCCCGCCCTTCGTCGCTGCGTCGTGGTCGCTGCTTGCGCCCTGGCCCTGTCGACGAGCAGCTGCACGGTGGTGAAGCCGGTCGCCGGCGCGATCGTGGGGCCGGTGGTGGTGATGGGGCGAACGGGCCCCTTCGGCGGCTGCGGTTGCGACGACGGGCGGGCGCTGCTGATCTTCTACGGCGCGTTCGCAGCGGCTGGTGCGGTGGTGGGGCTGGTGACGGGCGTCATCAGCGACGTGCAGGCTCTGACCGGCGACGCCTGCGATCCGTGCCGCAACTGGTACGACCCGTTCGC
Source organism: Planctomycetota bacterium (assembly GCA_947455805.1). Taxonomy (GTDB): domain Bacteria; phylum Planctomycetota; class UBA1135; order UBA1135; family UBA2386; genus UBA2386. Next base: position 11,779 of record CANGSN010000035.1, on the reverse strand, counting down.
CACCAACACGTCGCGGTGAACGGAGCGACGGCCCGCGGCGCGATCAGCGCGCGCCGTCGCTCGGCAGGCGCTGCTTGCGGAAGCTCTCGGCGGGACTCTGCGCGTCCGGCTCGGCGTCGAGATCGATCATGCGCGTGACCCACGCCGACTCTGGTGCCAGCTCGGGGCACTGGCTGCGCAGCAGGCGGATCAGGTCGGACTGCAGCCGCAGCGACGTGCTCAGCGTCGTCGCCGACGGCTGCCGACCGGGCCACAGCGACTCGAGCTTGAGCACCTTGCCTTGCTCGTAGCTCAGCAACGCCCGCGCGTCGCCGCGCTGCAGCGCCCACGCGAACGACTCGCCGTCCCAGGCATCGCTCTGCAGCGCGTCCCAGTCGGGATGCCGGTGCACGGTGGCTTCGACGCGCGCCGGATCGAACGTCGGTACGCTGCTGGTCACGCGGGTGACGCCGTGCCACTGCGTGCAGCTGGTGGCGAGCAGCAGGAGTGGGAGGAGGAGCGGTGAGCGGGTGTGCATGCGAGGTTTGCTGCGTGGTCAGTCGGCGAGAACGTCGTCGATCGTGGCGGCGGTCAGCAGGCGCAGGCTCCAACGCTGCAGTGTTTCGGTGTCGGCGGCGCGGATGCGATCGGCGATCTGCTCCGGCGGGGTGCCGAAGCGAGCCTGCAGTTGGCCGAGCAGCAGGTTGCCCATGCCGTTCCGCTCCCACTTCGCGCGGCTGTTCGCGATCGCGCGTTCTTCCCCCATCTCCAACAACAGATCGAGCATGCTGCGCACGGGCAGTTCCTCCTGATCGAAATCCAGCTTGTTCATGGTGGTGCGCAGGGCCGTGGGGTCGGCCGGATTGCGGCCGAAGAAGGTAAGTGATGGCGAACGCGTCCGATTGCGGCAGCGTCAGTCGACGAGAACGTCGTCGATCGTGGCGGCCGTGAGCAGGCGCAGGCTCCAACGCTGCAGGGTTTCGATGTCGGCCTCGCGGATGCGATCGGCGATCTGCTCCGACTGGGTGCCGAAGCGAGCCTGCAGTTGGCCGAGCAGCAGGTTGCCCATGCCGACCCGCTGGCCTTGATGCACCCACTTCTCGCGCCCCTTGGCGATCGCGCGTTCTTCCCCCATCTCCAACAACAGATCGAGCATGCTGCGCACGGGCAGTTCCTCCTGATCGAGATCCAGCTTGTTCATGGTGGTGCGCAAGGCCGTGGGGTCGGCCGGATTGCGGCCGAAGAACCACGAGCATAGCGCTTCGAGGATGTCGCGTCCGCGCGGGTGGGCGCGGACCGCGGCGATCAACGTTCGCCAACGCTGCATCGTCGCCATCGCCTCGACGAAGCCGAGGCTGCGCAGCAGCTGCACGAACCGCAGGGCAAGGTTGGTGATCGCCGATCGCCAGACGGCGTCGATGCGGTCCTCGTCGAAGCCGGACAGGTCGATCAGGAAGAACGGCTGCCGCAGCTGCACCGGCTCCAGCACGGCGCGCGCCGCGGGATCGATGCCGCGGATGTCCACCAGCTCGTGCACGCTGGTCGGCTCGTCCCACGGCTTCTCGCCGTGGTACAGCACGACCGTCAGCACCGGCGGCAGCGAACGTTCGGGCGCATGGTCCTGCTGCCAGCCTTCCAGCAGGCGCACCGTGTAGCTGGACTGCTGCAGCGCGGTGCAGCGGTCGACCTTGGACTTGTGTTCGAGCAGGACCTGCAGCAGGGCGCCGCCCTCCCCGATCTCGACGTGGAAGAACAGATCCCCGGCGCGGGTGCTGAGCAGGCGGTCGACGAAGGTGTCCGGCAGCCGACGGAGGGTCGGCCAACGGATGGCGTCGACCAGCGCCGGCGGCAAGCAGCCGCGCAGCAGGTCTGCCATCTGCTCCGGTTCGTGGAAGACGAACCGGAACAGCTGGTCGTGCGATCGGATCGGGTCCATGCGCCCGCATCAGGGTCCGCTCGCCCGCGCGCGGTCGCAGAGTGCCCGAAAATCTTCTGCAGCGAAGCGTGTGCGTTGGAACGCGCCCCCTCAGAAGCAGGAATCGCCCGGCAGCTGCGCCGCCGCGCGCACCCAACGCACGAACTGCGCCTCGTCGATCGCTTCGCCTTCGTGCACGTGCAGGTAGCGCACGTCCTTCTGCTTGGAGGCGACCGGCGGCATCGGCGACAGCTGGGCGCCGCGGAAGAACGCGACCTTCACGTACTTCGCGATGCAGTGCATGCCGAGGAACCAGCCCTGGCCCTCGACGCCGTAGAACGGCGAGTTCCAGCGCACCGCCTTGGCGACGTTCGGCAGTGCGCGCGTGACGAGTTCGTCGAGCTGGCGGCCGACGTCGCGCTTCCAGTCCGGGATCGCGGCGATCCAGGCTTGCACCGGCTCGTCGCCGTCGGCCTCGGCGATCTGCGGGTTGCCACCGCTGAGCAGCTTGCTCGGCTTCGTGGCGGCGCTGGTGCGCTGGCTGCGAGCGATCGACGGCTTCTGCGTGGCCATGGCGGCAACTTACCGGAGCTCGATGGTTCGCGACGGCGCCGCTTGCGGCGTCAGTGCCCGCCGCCGGAGCCGTGCGCGTGCCACAGCAGCAGCTGCGGCACGAAGCCGAACACCAGCGTCGTCACCAGCATCAGCCGCAGCAGGTGCGGCAGCCACGCGCACGGTTGCCCCGACGCCGACAGGTCGGGGCGCGTGCGGCCGCTGAACACGCCGAGGTACACCCGGTAGAAGCCGACCCCGTTCATCGCCGAGACGAAGATCATGCCGGCGGTCAGCCAGTTCGAGTGCTCGACCAGCGCGTGGAAGACGAGGTCCTCGGCGAAGAAGATCACGCCGCCGGGCAGGCCGCTGAAGAACCAGCCGATGACGAGGAACAGGCGCGCGAGCGTCGGCTCGCTCTCGGCGAGGCCGTTGTCGGGCGCGAGGTGGTCGAACGGGTAGCGACGCTGCAGTTCGGCCACCACCATGACGAGGCCGGCGAGGCCGAGGTCGGCGCCGATCAGCATCGAGTACTCGGCGTCGTAGCCCTGCGTGCTGACCATGGCTCCGGCGATCAGCAGCGACGCCTGCGACAGGCCGAGGGCGAAGACCGCGCGTTCGGGCTCGCTGCGCACCAGCGACAAACCGGTCTGCACGATCGCGCCGATCACGAACCACGCCGACAGCCACAGCCGTGCGTCGGCGTCCAGCGTCACCGTCTGCGGGCCGAGGATGTGCACGGCCAGTGCGAGGCCGGGCTGGGCGAGCAGCAGCAGCAGGAACTCGTTCGACGGCAGCCGGCCGCGCAGCGACTCGAGCCAGAGTTGCGCCGGGAACGCGGCGCCGACGAGGCCGAGTGCCACCAGGGCGATGGGCGCGGAGAACGGCCAGATCCCGTGCAGCAGGGCGACGACGAAGACGAGCAGCGGCGCGTGCAGTTCGCGCAGCGTGCCGCCGCCGCCGGCGAGTCGGCAGCTGCGCATCAGCGCGACGCCGAGCAATGTCAGCAAGCCGGCGGTGAACACGGCATGGTTCGGCGACCACCACATGGCACCGGCGCCGGCGGCGCTGAGGCCGATGGCGAGCGGCGACGACGGATCGTGGGCGCGGCTCACGCGGCACCTCCGCGGCCCTTGCGGCCGAGGATCGCATCCTCGGCGCGCGCGATGAGCCGGAACAGGCCGAGGAACGGCCGCGCCACCAGGTGCCACTGCAGCGCGTCGATCCAGAACAGCCGCACCGCCGCCAGGTAGAGGCGGCGCTGCACCGAGACCGGCAGCACGTGTTCGAAGAACAGGCGGCGCTGCAGCGTGACGCTGCCGGCGAACACCGGGTTGTCCTGGAAGTCCTGGATCAGCGACGACGAGCGCAGGAACTGCCACGTGCGCAGGCCGGCGTGCGCGAACAGGTGGACCGCGACCAGCGTGTGCAGGCCGACCGCCAGTTCCATGTACATGATGCCGATCTGCGCCATCGTCGAGTACGCGAGCGCCGTCTTCGCGTCCGGCCGCGTGCGGCCGACCAGCGTCGCCCACACCGCGGTCGACAGACCGGTGGTGAACATCAGCGAGCAGGCGGTCCACGACGGCAGCCACAGTTCGTGCGTGCGCAGCAGCAGGAATGGCCCGAGGTGCACCGACAGGGCGCCGTAGAAGATCGCGCTCGACGCGGCCGGGCCTTCCATCGCGCGGTGCAGCCACGGCGACATCGGCAGCTGCGCCGACTTCGCCAGGCTGCCGCCGAGCAGCGCCAGCGCCACCGGCAGCGCGTAGGGCGAATGCACGTCGTGGTCGAAGCCGGCGAAGCGCTGGTCGGGGAACGTGTGGTGGATCAGCACCGCGGCCAGCAGGATCAGGAAGTCGCCGAGGCGGTAGTAGACCAGCGCGCGCAGGCTGTTCTGCGCCGCGCGCACGTGCGAGTGGAAGAAGCCGATCAGCATCACCGAGCTGACGCCGACCAGTTCCCAGGCGACGAACAGCGTGTCGAGATTGCCGGCGACGCACAGCAGCCACAGGGACGCGCCGAGCAGCGTGACCAGGAACCAGTAGCGGCCCGAGCCCGGTTCGCGATGGAACGACGGCAGCGAGAAGCGCACGACGACCGGGTAGACCAGCGCGACGAGCACCATGTAGAGCAGGGTGTGGCCGTCGACGAGGAACATCGGCACCCACTGGTAGTGGCCGAGGTGCAGCACCGGCGGCAGCTTGTCTTCGAACGCACCTTCGCCGTGGCGAGCCCAGGCGACGGCGATCAGCGCCGTGGCGGCGACCACCAGCACGCTGTGCAGCACGGCGATGCGCGGTTGCCAGACGCTGGCGCGCTGGCGTCCGGCGAGCAGCACGAGGCCGAGCAGGGCCGGGCCGGCGAGCACGACCGCGAGCAGCGGGAACAGCAGGCGGTCGAGGGTCATGCGATCCCTCCGAGCACGTGGTCGTTGGCGGGATCGAAGACCGCGGCGGTGGCGCCGTCGGCGAGCGGACCGAACTCCGGCCACGCTTCGCGCCACGGCCGGAACGCGCCGTCGACGAACACCTCGAGCGCGTCGGTGTCCGGGTCGATGCGGCCGAGGTGCATCCACTGGCCTTCGACCATGCGCTTCAGGCGTGGGTGGCCGAACACGAGCTTCTCGATGCGTGCGCGCGGGGCCTCCATCAGCACCAGCACGCGCATCGGCTCGTGCAGTTCGACCTGCTGGCGGGCAAGTCCGATGCGCAGGTCGCTCTTGCTGCCGGTGATGACGCCGAGCAGCGACGCGACGTTCAGCGGCAGCTTCGAACCGGTGCCGAAGCCGTCGTTGTCACAGCGCGAGAAGTAGTAGTCCATCGCGATGTTGACGGCGACCGGCACCGTGCCGAGCACCGCGTCACGCAGTGCGGTGCCGTCCGGATCGTCGGTCGGGTCGTAGCTGACCAGGAAGCTGCGACGGTCGAGATTGCTGCGGATGGTGCAGCGGCGGCGGCCGACGATGCAGGCCGCGACGCGGTTGTGGCCGTACTCGGGCCGCGGCTGCGCCAGGTCGTGGCCGCGATCCTGCACGTGTTCGAACGCCTGCGCCGCGGAGACGGTGCGGCCGGGCAGCAACCGGCGGCAGCGTTCGACCGCACTCTTCTTGGCGCAGCCCTGCATCGTCGCCAGCAGTTCGTGGGCGGCGGCGAGCCGGTCGGGTGGCACCAGGGCTGCGTCGAGCAGTTCGACCTGGTCGGTCGTCGTGTCGTGGTGGTAGGGCACGAACAGCGTCGTGTCCGGGATGTCGATGCCGCGCTGGCGCAGGCCGGCGCGCACCGCGGCGCGGTTGGCCAGCAGCGCGAACGTGCGCGCGTTCGGGTGGCCGGGGTTGCCCGAGCAGGCGCCGCAGCCGTAGGCCTGGCGCAGCGGGTTGTTCGCCGTGGTCGAGCCGTGGCTGACGACGGCGACCAACGGGGCGAAGTCGCGGTCGAGCCCGCACGGCCGCAGGATCGACCACACCAGGCCGACCTGCTCCTTCGGCGAGTAGCCGCCGTCGCCGTCGATGTCGATGCGCGTTCGCGGCCGCGGCAACACCATGCGCTGGAGGCGGGCGCGGAAGCGGTGCACGCGGCTCGGCAGCAGGAGCTTGAACACCAGCGGCAGGAACGCGAGCAGACCGGCGGCGAACGACACCAGCAGGCCGCGCAGCAGCGTGCGCGACTGGAAGTACAGCATCATCGCCAGCGACGCGCTCCACTGGCCGGCGGTGCGTGCACGCGCCCATTCGCGGCCGGCTTCGTCGACCGGCAGTTCGCGGATCGTGCGCGACGGCTCGACCACCGGCGGGCATTGCCGCGTCGGACGGCCGGCGCCGAGTGCCAGGAAGCGCATGTCGATGCCGAAGAAGCCGACCGTGCCGAACGTCTGCAGGCCGAGTTCCGGGCGTTCGAGCTGACGGCGGAACGACTCTTCGCGGTCGTCCATGCAGACCAGCAGCTGCGCCTTCTTGCCGACCGCGGGCATCGGCTGCCGCAGATCGCGTTCGAGCGTCGCCAGCAGCCCGCCGGCGAACGTGCGTTCGTACGCCTGCTGCCAGCGGTGGAGGCGACCGAGGCCGTGCGTGTGGTGCGACCAGACCGGTGCCTGGTGCGATGGGTGGTCCTGCCGCAGGTGGTCGTCGAGCGCGTGGATCGACACCAGCAGGATGGCGAGCCACTCCTGCAGGTGCAGCGCCGGCGCGTCGCCCGGCGCCACCGCCGGTTCCTGCTCGATCCGGTTCACCATGCCCGACCAGCCCTTCAGCACGAACAGCGTCTGCAGGCAGTAGTCCTGCGCGCGCTCGGGGCCGCCATACGCGGTCGCTTCCGCGTGCACGACGTCGGCGACGGCGGCGCGCGCGGCGAGGTGCTTCTGCAGGCGCGCTTTCAGCTCCTTCGCCCACGGCATGCCCATCGCCGGCGTGTTCTGCACGGTGGCGACGAAGCAGGCCCACAGCCCTTCCTTGGCGAACGGGTTCGGCCACGGCGCCAGGCCCTGGTCGAGGTAGCTGGCGATCAGCGGCACCAGCCAGTCCTGCAGCGGCCGGTCGCGCGTCGAGTAGCGAACCAGGTGTTCGGCCGCAGGACCCGGCACCAGTTCGACCGGCGGCACGTCGTCGCCGAGCGTGCTCTCGGCAAGGAACGCCTGCACCGCGGCCTCGGCGTTCGCCGGCCGCGGCGCATCCTGGGGCCAATCGCGCAGCAGCACCTCGCCGAGCGTGCGGCGGTCGATGCGGCCGCGTTCGAGCTGGCCGCGGAAGAACGCTTCGCTCTCGAACGGGCGCGCGCGGTAGAGCGCCGCCGCTTCGCGCACCGCCAGAAGGAACGGCTTCTGCTCGAGGTGCAGCAGGATGTTGTTGTGGACGAACGCCCACAGCGGGTTCTGGATCGGCAGCAGCGGCCGACATTCTTCGACCCAGCGGGCCACCACGGCGGCGATGGCCGGCGGTCGTCCTGCCGCGATGGCGTCGCGGTGTCCGGGTGGAGGCGTCACGGCGACGAATCGGACGAGCGACCGTCCCGCCGCGCGTCGGCTCCGGACGGCGCGCCGCGGTCTCGCCGGCTTCCGACGAGCGACTTCCTGGCCAGCGACGACTCGGGATGTCCCGACATGGCGATCAGGTCGTCCTTGCCCACGATCTCCAGCGTCGCACCGGGCACTTCGTCGGCCATGCCCTTCAGGCGCGACAGGAACGTGTGGTCGACGAGGCTGGTCTGGCGCAGGTCGACGACGATCCGCTCGAGCGCGGGGCCGGCGGTGCGAAGCCGGCTGCGCACGATCAGGATGCTCGGGAACGAAGCGGTGCCTTGGATCGCGATCCGCAGTTCGTCGCCCACGCGCTCACTCGTCACCGTCGGGCGGAAGATCGAGCGGAGCGACGCCCCGCGCAGGCAGTGCAGCAGGATCTTCAGTGCGAGACCGGAGGCGACGCCGACCAGCAGGTCCGTCAGCAGGGTGACGACCATGGTGCCGAGGAACAGCACGAACTGGTCGGTGCCGACGCGCAGGGCCTGCTTGAAGTGGCTTGGTGACGCGAGCCTGCTGCCGACGAACACGAGCATCGCACCGAGGGCGGCGAGCGGGATCTTCTGCAGCAGCGACGGCGCCGCTGCGACGAAGGCGAGCAGGAAGAAACCGTGGAAGAAGTTGCTCCGGCTGGAGCGCGCCCCCGCGTCGATGTTGGCACGGCTGCGCACGATCTCGGAGATCATCGGCAGGCCGCCGAGGGCGGCCGACACGAGGTTGCTGCAGCCGAGCGCCAGCAGGTCGCGGTTCAGGTTGGAGGCGCGCCGTTCCGGATCCATCGCGTCGACGGCGAGGCAGCTGAGCGTCGACTCGATCGTGCCGACGATCGCGAACATGGCGATGTACTTGATCGACGTGCCCGACAGGATCTGCGAGAAGTCGGGGAACTGCAGCGCCTCGCCGAGCCGCGCCGGCAGTTGCACCAGCAACTGCGGGCCGACCCAGAACTCGCTGCCGAACAGCTGGACCGCGTGCTGGCGCGTCAGGTCGAAGGCCATGCCCATCGGCACGGCCAACGCGAGCACGACCAGCGGGGCAGGGATCGCCCGGGCCCACTTCGCCTTCAGCAGGGGCCAGAGGAACAGCACCAGCAACGCCGACAGGCCGATCGTCACGGCCGCCGGATTGGCGTCGGCGATGCTGTCGGGGATCTGCTGGATCAGCACCAGCGGATCCGACGAGCCGACCTTCACGCCGAGAACCTGGTGCACCTGCTTCGAGATGATGACGACGCCGATCGCGGCGAGCATGCCGTGCACGACGGACGGCGACATCGCGATGCCGATGGTCGCCGTTCGCAGCAAGGCGAGCACGATCTGGATCGCGGCCGCGACCACGCCGACCGCGAGGGTGCGGTGGTAGCCGTCGACCAGGTTGCCCTGCCCGAGTTCGGTCACCGCGCCGATCACGATGACGATCATCCCGGCGGCCGGCCCCTTGATCGTCAGTCGCGCGCTGCCGAGCGGAGTCGCCACCATGCCGCCGACGACGGCGGTCAGGATGCCGGCGATCGGCGGGAAGCCGCTGGCGAGCGCGATGCCGAGACACAGCGGCAGCGCGATCAGGAAGACGAGGAAGCCCGAGCGGACGTCGGCGAGCAGGCCGGAGTCGGGAGTGCGTGTGGGCACGGTGGCCGGGGGCATGGCGGTCGCGAGGTGCTGTCGAGGGGCGAGGGCAGCGGGGGACGAGCGTGCCGGCTCGACCTCGGCGCGGCTTCGGGTGAGTCCGGTCGAACCCGGCGATCCGCTAGTTGCTCTCCCACACGAACGTGATCGTCGCGTCGATGTCGGGATGCAGGCTCTTGTGCACCGGGCAGCCGTGCGCGGCGTTCTCGAGCACCTTCTTCTGTTCGTCGGTGTAGCTGCCGCGCAGGCGAACTTGCACCGGCAGGCGGCCGATGCGCCGCGGCGTCGCGTTCATGTGCTTCTCGACGGTGATGTCGGCGCCCGCGAGGTCGATGCCGCGGCGGCGCGCGACGATGCCCATCGTCGTCAGGATGCAGGTGCCGAGCGCGGTGGCAACGAGGTCGGTCGGGCTGAAGAAGCGGCCGAGGCCTTCGTTGTCCTTGGGAGCGTCGGTCTGCAGCTTGGCGCCGGACGGGCCGTGCACGGCGGTGCAGCAGAGATCGCCTTGGTAGGTGGCGGTGATGGTGACCATGGTCCGCAGCGTAGGCGCGCGATCGCCGCGGAGCACGCGCTTGCCGTCGTCGCCTCGCCGGTCAGGCGATCAGCGTCTCGTAGGCGCGCTGGATCGCGGTGAAGCGCTCGGTCGCTTCGCGCTGCGCCACCGGGCCGAGGTTCGGCTGCGCGTCCGGATGGAAGCGGCGAACGAGTTCGCGGTGGCGCTTGCGGATCTGTTCGGGGGTCGCGTCGGCGGGCAGGCCGAGCGTCGCCAGCGCATCGCTGCGGCTGCTGCGGCCGGCGCCGTTCGTTCGGCTGCCGCTGTCGCCACCGGCACCCGCGGAGTCGGCGCGTTCGCCGCGGCGATCGCCGGCGAGGAACTGCGCGCGCGCCAGGTGGAACAGCATGCGGGCGCGCGCCGCCGGCAGGCCGAGGCCTTCCGCCACTTCGCGCAGGGCCGTCTGCTCGTCGGGCCGGAAGCGGTCGTCGGCGAAGGCGACGAGGCAGCACCAGCAGAACAGCGAGTCGAGTTCGCTGTCGTCGAGGCCGATGGCGATGCGGGCGGCGAGTCCGCGGCGATCGTCGACGGTGAGCGGCTGGCTCTCCCACAGGCGCACTTCGTCGGCGGCGATCGGGCCGCCGAAGCGCTCGAGCAGGAAATGCCGCACGACCGAGCGTTCGGCCTCGGTCACCGGTCCGTCGGCGGCGGCCACCGCGGTCAGCAGGTAGTGCACGCGCCGCGGCAGCGACGCGCGCGCGAACGCGTCCTTCGCCTGCTCGCTCCACTGCTGCTGCACGCGTTGGCGATTCAGTGCACGCGCTATCGGCGCCGTCGACGTGAACGCGATGCGGAAGCCGATCACGCCCACCAGCAACGTCATCAGGCCCATCTGGTCGGCGATGCGCAGGCGCTGCACGAAGCCGAGGCCGGCGGCCGCCAGCAGGGCGAGGCCCAGCAGGAAGCGCAGGATCCAGTAGCGTGCCGTGGAGCGATCGAACATCGCGCGTGGCCCGCAACCGTAGGCCGGGGACGCGTGCGTGGCGAGGATGCGGGAGTCCCGGTCCGACGATCGCCGACGATCCGGTCGGCATTCGCGCCGGGCGGAACGCGGCGCGCGGCGATTCGATCCGAACGAGGTACGTCCGGGGACCGAGCCGGCTACGCGCCGCGGCGCCCGGCCGCGGCGAGGCTGACGACGATCGTCGCCATGCCGGCCCAGCTCCACGCATCGGGCAAGGCGCCGAACACCACGGCTCCGAACAGCGTCGCGAACGCGACCTGCAGGTAGCCGACGGCGGTGGCGCGGCCGGCGGATTCCTTGACGAGGCCGCGCGTCAGTTCGACCTGCGCGATCTGCGTCGAGGCGCCGATGCCGAGCAGCAGCAGCCATTCCTGCCAGGTCGGCCACGTCCACTGCGGCAGTGCGAACGGCGCCGTCATCGGCACGGTGACCAGCGGGAACCAGAACACGACGACCAGCGGATCCTCGGTGCGGCCGAGGCGCCGCACGGTCACGTAGGCGATCGCCGACAGCATCGCGCCGAGCAGCGCCACGAACGCGAACTCCCACGGCAGCGGGGCGGCGGGGCCGCCGCCGAACAGCCACGACGGCCGCGCGATCATCAGCACGCCGGCGAACGCGCCGAGCAGCGCTGTGACGATGCGCGGGCGCAGCCGTTCGTGCAGCAGCCACGCCGCCAGCAGCGCGGTCCACAGCGGCGCCGTCTGGTGCACGACCGTGGCCTCGGCGAGCGGCAGGTGCACGACCGCCGCGTAGAAGCAGACCAGCGCGCACGAGCCGATCAGGCCGCGCAGGAACAGCAGGCCGCTGCGGCCGCCGAACGGCGACTTGCGCACGTGCGCGAGGCTCGCCGCGGCGAGGCCGAGCGTGACGAAGCCGCGCGCGAACACGATCTGCATCGTCGGCAGCCGTTCGCTCGCCAGCTTGACCAGCGTGCTCATCACCGCGAACCAGAGCGCGGCGTGCACCATGTGGACGACGCCGCTGCGTTCGCGCCCGGCCGGGCGTTCGCTCATCGCGGTTCGGCGTCGAAGTGCAGCGTCGGCACCGCGTTCGTGGTGGTGCGGCCGGTGATCGCGACGTGACGCACGCCGCCGCCGTCCGCACCGTCGGCGCCGAGGAACGGACGCAGCCGCACCAGGTCGACGTCGACCTGCAGCCACGAGCCCGACGCCGTCGCC
>CANGSN010000034.1 GCA_947455805.1 Planctomycetota bacterium | reverse complement strand
CTTCTCGCGAACTCACGCGCATCGATCAACCCATCGGGTTAGCACTACACGCACTTTCGAGGGGGTCGTCCGCGCCGTTGCTGGGCTGGCGGGCCGCAGAAAGCCCAAAATCGCGACCAACTGCGGAACTTGGGCTAGGTCCGCACTCCGAGGAAAGGAAGCGGGGGTCCGCTAGAGCTGATTCAAAGAGCGGCCCAAAGGCATCCGACCGCAATCTCGGTGCCAAGCCAAGCAATGCGACACCCCTGACACGAGCATTCGAATCCTCTGCGAGGGCAGTTCTTGCCAGTTCCGCCCACTTCTCTCCTCGGAGATGCGCGAGGTTCTGCATCGCATTCTCCCGGTGTGCCGGCATGACTCCCTGCGCCAGAGCATCCAGATAACTGGCAGAAAGCTCGTCTGGGAAGCGCTCAGCCACGACCGCATAGCCGGAGAACGAGTGCAGTTCCCCCTCCGCAGTCGACTTCATGGACGCCAGTATGTGAATGGCATCCTTGGCGCCGAGTGTTCTTGCCGCCACAAGGGATGCCTGGTCCATGACAGTCGCATCTCGACTTGCCACCAGCTTCGCAATAGCATAGTCCCTGTACTTCTCGATCAAGAGAAGGCGGGCCAGCGCCGCGTATGCAGCAACCTGCCCCTCCGCCCCCTCGGCGAGCGCAAGAAGGCTGGCGCTCCCAGAGTCTGCGGTCGCCCACAGCTCAAGAAGCAAATCCATGGCAAGGGGGCGAACGGCCTGCAGATCGCCTACGCACGCATCCAGAACCCCCTTCAGCAGTGGCTCGTGAACCATCTCCAGGCAGTTTCTCTTCTGCAGGATGCCATGAAAGAACTTTGCGACATCGACCGAAGCCGTGAAGCTCTCCACCATTGAAGACACGAGGGAAGCTCGTCCGGGCTTCAAGTCCGGCTCCTTGCTCATGACCTGAATGGAGAAGTCAAGAATCAACCTGCACGCCGCGGCCTCCATTGCGCCATCTTCTGCCAGCCTATTGCCCAGCGATAGGATCTTGCTCACCGTCTTGGGCCCAGAATCGCGCACCTTTCCCACCATCTCTTCGAATAGCAGGCCTAGATCTTTCCGGCAGGCCTCGCGCTCCGATTCCGGCGCCCTCGCAGCCTCTTTGGCTCGCACTTCAGACATCGCCCGCAGGATGTCGGCGTACACCTCATCGAAACTCGGCTCGCGAGGCACCACCGCGCCATCGATCGCAGAAGACCTCCCTGAAAGACCGTCAGAAGGTGCCGCGATCGACACCGGCTCTGCCTTCGATTGCGACCTAGCACTGTCAGGAAGCAGCCCGCCGGAAGACGCTACGTCGTCATCACTCAAAGCCCACCCGACCGCGAAGCAGACGGCAGCGATACCCAAAAGCACAGAGACGCACTTACCAGGAGTGACTTTCATTATCGACGCCCTCGGATCACGATCGCGGAAAGGCGGGAGCTAGGATCAAGCTAGGATCCGCCCCCTGGCTTCGGACAAGGTTCGCAGAGTCCCCAAGTCCAGTTTGGAAAGGTGTTGGTGACGACCGGTTCGCCATCTGGCTCACAGCATTGCCCCAACCCCAGGAAACCGCATCCGAACGGCGGAATGTAGACGACGCATCTGTAGTCCTGCTTCGTCACGTCGTAGGTCGTTCCATCCTTTTTCGGATACATGCACGGAAAGAAGCTGGTCGGGTCCGGGACGTAGTGGACCGGATGATAAGTGACCGCTGACGGGCACAGGCTCGACGAGGCCGGATAGGGCACCCCGTTGAACGTGAAGGGAATCCCGCCGGAGCATGACACTCCCTGATCCGTGGCGATGCTCGTTGGCCCCACTTCCTTGACCCCACGCTGTGGACAAGCGTCGCCAGCTGGCGGCGGACCATCTTGTGCACGCAAGTCTCCAACAAGCCACACCGCGAAGACCACGACAACCGTTGGCACGCTACGCATCATTTGGCATCATCCTCGTTGTTGGCGGGCGGCCTGCCCGCACTTAAGAATCGCACGAGCCCGAAGTATGCCGGCACTTTTCCCGCCCCGCTGAGCGCACGCCGCAGTCCTTGGCGGTGCTGCTCAACGGCGCGAACACTGCATCCGAGTTCGGCAGCAATCTCGCGCGACGACGTCACCCCACGCTCCATCAGGTGAACTACACGCCGCTGCGCTGGCGTGGCCCGAGCCATCAATACCTCCAGCAAGAATACCGCTCGCGACCTTCCCAGCGAGCCCAGTATCACTGGACAGGCGACCAGGTCGGGAAACGGGAGTGACTGCTGCCGACGTGACGAGCGCTGCAGATTGGCGATCACGTAGGCAGCAGTCTTGACCGACCAGGCCCACAGGGCAGCCCCAGGCAGCGCCGGATCACGCCCGAGGGTTCGAAAGGCCCGGTACACCGTCTCACTGACGATGTCCTCAGCATCGAGCGGCGCATTTACCCGCCGGCGCAACCATCGGAGCAACTCGATTCGCAGATTCGTCCAGAGGCATCCCGCCGGCGGAGAGATAGAGATCCCCCCCCCCACGCCGGTCACACATCTTGCCTTGCCGATGGTCGAACACATCTCCTCTCCGCTGGTGAAGGACATCCGCCACCTCAGATCCGCTATATCTCTGCGACCACCGGAATCAACCGAGGCTTCGGAGTTCCGAGCCGCTTGCTCCCCTCGGTCAAACCGCGAAGCCTGGGCTGCATCGGTCTGGTCGCCAGCCAGGCGCATCGCCCACGATGTGCCACCATCCCGAACTACCGGCGACTTGCGTGCACCCCGATCGACTCAGCCACGATCAGCAGCAACGCACTCCGCGCAGCTGCCACTACCACACGGGTCCGATTCGAATCGAGGCCGCATGGCGCTCGACTGGCCCGCAGCGACGCCCCCTGCCCCGGGGGCACTTGAGGTTTCCCCTGCCGGCTGGCGCCTCCACGGCGGCGCGCGTACCGTCGCCCGCGGCATGACGTCCGCACCGGAGCCCACCGAAAAGACCCTTCCCCCGCCCTGGGACCGCATCTTCTCGCTGACGAGCAAGGCGTTCGTCTGGGCGACGCTGATCGCGGTCCTGTACGTGCTGCGGCCGTTCCTGCTGCTGGTCTTCCTGACGTTCGTGTTCGCCTACATCCAGGCGCACGGCGTCGACGGCCTGGCGCACCGCATCAAGAGCCGCACGGTGCGCGTCGTGTTCGTCGGCCTGGTCGTGCTCGGCACCCTGTTCGCGATCGGCTTCACGCTGGTGCCGCAGGTGAAGGAGCAGGCGAACGACTTCTTCCAGAAGAAGGAGAAGTACATCGCCCAGGCGGACCAGGAGCTCGACAAGTTCTTCCGGCAGTACCCGTCGATCTACGGCGGACTCGCCAAGAACCAGAAGGTGCTGACCGAGCCGGTGATCACGCCGACGAAGCCGAGCCCCAGCGGCGGCGAGACGCCGGCGAAGAAGGACGGCGAGGCGGCGGATCCGGCGAACGGCGAGACGCAGGCGCCGCCGCAGGACGCCGCGCAGGAGCCGAAGCAGGACGAGCCGCCGAAGACGGACGACAAGCCCGCGGACCAGCCGACCGACAAGCCGACGACCGAGACCAAACCCGGCGACAAACAAGATCCGGGGGCGGCCGGCACCAGCACCCAGGCGCCGGGCACGCCGACTCCCGCGGCGCCGCAGCCGATCGGCGGCCAGCTGCACATCGTGCGCAAGCTCTACGACAACGCCATCGAGTCGATCTCGCAGAACCCGACCGCCCTGGTCGAGTCAGGCCTTGGTTACGCGTCGTCGTTCCTGCTGTCGCTGCTGTTCTCGTTCCTGATCGTGCTCGACCTGCCGAAGCTGAAGAAGAGCATCCAGGGCATCAGCAACACCAAGCTCGGCTTCGTCTACGACGAGGTCGCCGACAACATCGCCGGCTTCGGCCTCGTGCTCGGCAGAGCACTCGAGGCGCAGCTGTTCATCGCCATTTGCAACACGATCCTGACCGCGGTCGGCATCTGGGCGATGGGCCTGCCCAACATCCTGGTGCTGTCGACGATCGTGTTCTTCTGCAGCTTCATCCCGGTCGCCGGAACGTTCATCAGCTCCACGCCGATCTGCCTGCTGGCGCTGCAGGACGACGGCGTCGGCTCGATGATGATCGCGATCCTGCTGATCTGCATCATCCACGCCATCGAGACCTACTTGCTGAACCCGCAGATCTACGGCCACCACATGCACATGAACCCGGTGCTCGTGCTGATCGTGCTGACCATCGGCGGCAAGCTGTTCGGCGTCTGGGGCCTGCTGCTCGGCATCCCGGTGATGAACTACGTGTTCCGTCACGCGATCCGGCGGCAACCGGATCCCGGCACGCCGGCGCACTGACGCCGGCCGCCGCGAGGACTGGCGCCGAAGCGCGCGCCGCCGCGGCTCCGCCCTTCGCCAGCTGGAACTTCTCGACCCTGCTGCGCAGCGCGGCCGAGTGCTCGGTGCCGTGCGACGCCGTCGCCACCAGTTCCTGCGCGCCGGCCGCGCTCGAATGGATCGCCTTGTCGACCTGGGCCAGGTGGCCGTCGACCTGCTCGACCGCGGTGACGACCTGCTGCAGCGTCTCGGCCACTACCTTGGCGACGCCGGCGCCCCGTTCGGCACCCTCGCGCGAGTGCCAGGCTGCGCACCGAGCGCTCCGTCGCACCCTTGGTGGCTTCGACCTCGACGACCCCGAACGCACCGTCGCTCTTGACGATTTGCTTCATCGGCATGCGCTCGCTGTCGACGTCCCTCGGCGGCTTGGTGCCGTTGGTGGTATCGACCACGCCTCCTCGGAAGTCGCGGCTCACGCCGATTCCTGGTCACGCGCCACGGGCTACGCGTCGGTCGCGGCCGACGCCTCGCGCTACGGAGGCTCTTGGATCCACCCGCGTATCGCCCCCACGAGTCACACCACGACGAACGGATCGCGATCGCTCCTGGCGACGCGCACGTCGAGATCGCCGTCGAACGACTCCGCGAGGCGGCGGCGCAGCACCGGCAGGAAGCCGCGCTCGGTGTTGCTGTGGCCGGCGAGCACGACCGACGTGCCGGCGGCGACGGCGGCGAGCGCATCGTGGTGCGACAGCTCGCCGGTGATCCAGACGTCGGCGCCGGTGCCGCGCAGCACCGACGCACCGGCACCGGCGGCGACCGCGATCGAACGCACCGAGGACGGCGCCTTCGCCGGCCGCGCCACGGTCAGCGTGCGCACGCCGAAGCGGCGCTTGCAGCGCTGCAGCAGCGTGCGAAACGGCAGCGCCTTGGCGAGCGTGACCACGCGCCCGAACTCGCCGTCGCCGCAGGGCCGCAGTTCCTTCGGCACAAGGCCGGCGAGCACGCATTCGACCAGCCAGTCGGCGAGGCCCGTCGACGCGGCGTCGAGCGCCGTGTGCGGCGAGTAGACGGTGAGCCCGGCGGCGGCCGCGCGCAGCACCGCTTCGCGCACGCCGCCGTCGGCGACGAGGCGCTTCAGCGGCTGGAAGATCGGCGGGTGGTAGGCGACGACGAGGTCGGCGCGCGCGGCGATCGCCTCGTCGACGACCGCCAGCGTCAGGTCGACGCACAGCAGCACACGCGCGACCTTGCCCGGCTTCTGCTTCGCCTGCACGACGATGCCGACGTTGTCCCAGTCGGCGGCGAGTTCGAGCGGCGCGATCTCGTGCAGGATGTCGACGACTTCGGCGAGCGAGGGAGTGGCCATGGGCGTTCAGGAAGCGCCGGCGCTGATCACCACCAGGCGATCGGGGTGCAGGTGGCGTTCGGCGGCCTCGCGCACCTGCTCGGCGGTGATCGCGCGGATCAGTTCCGGGTAGCGCTGGATGTAGTCGAAGCCGAGGCCGAAACGACGGGCCCGGATGGCGTAGGCCGCGAGGTTGCTGTTCCGCTCGAGGGCGAAGACGAAGCTGCCGGTCAGGTAGTCCTTCACGTCCTGCAGCTCCTGCGCGCTGACCGGCTCGCTGCGGATGCGGCGGATCTCGTCGAGGAAGCCGTCGATCGCGCGCTGCCGGTGTTCGGGACTGGTGCCGATGTAGGCGGTGAACGTGCCCGGCTCCTCGCCCGCACTCGCCGTGATGCCGGCGCTGACCGAGTAGCAGAGTCCCTGTTCGTCGCGCAGCTTGCGCGAGCAGCGCGAGGTGAAGCCCGGACCGGTGCCGAGCACGTGGTCCATCACCGACAGCGTGTAGAAGTCGGGATGCGTGCGCCGGATGCCGACGTGGCCGAGGTAGACGTGCACCTGCTCGCGCGGCATCGGCAGATGCGCGTCGCGCGGGGCGTCGCCGAGGTCGACGTCGGGCGTCGCCGGGTGCTTCGGCGCCTTGCCGCGGAAGCTGCGGAACGCCTTCTCGAGGCGATCGAGCTGCTTCTCCGGATCCTCTGGGCCCGCACAGGCGACGAAGCCGCCGGCCGGCCGGAACGTGTCGCGGTGGAAGCCGCGCAGGTCCTTCGGCTTCAGCTTCGCCACACCCTTGGCGGTGCCGTGGCCCGGCCGACCGAGCGGATGGTCACCGTAGATCTCCTTGCGGAAGCGCCGCGAAGCGACCGCGCGCGGGTCGTCGTCCTCGGCCTTGATCTCGGTCAGCACCTCGGCCTGCACGCGCCGCACCTCGCGGCCGGGGAACGCCGGCTCCAGCGTCATCTCGTGCAGCAGCGCGATCGCGTCCTTCGCCACCGCCGCCGGCGACAGCACCATGCCGCCGCGGTGGTTGCCTTCCATCATCGCGCCGAGCTCCTCGACCGCGGCCGACAGCTCGAGCGCGTCGCGGCGCTCGGTACCTTCGTCGAGGCATTCGCCGACCAGGTTGGCGAGGCCCGAACGATCGGCCGGCTCGTCGCCGGGCCGGATGTCGAGCGACATCACGCAGGCGAACGTCTGCACGCCGGGGTTGTGCACCGCCAGCAGCGTCAGCCCGGAGGGCAGTTCGCGCTCGGCGATCGACAGACGGATCGGAACGGTCATGCGCCTCTCCCCTTCTTGCCCTGCTTGCTCTTCTTGCCGGCCTTCTGCTTCTTGCCCGCCTTGGCCTTGGCGTCGGCCTCGCCCTTCTTCGGGGCCTTGGCCGCAGGCTTCCTGCTGCGGGATTCGGCGCTGTCGCGCTTGCCGGCCTTCGCCGCCTTCGCCGGCTCGCCCTTCGCCTCGCCGGCCTCGGCCTCGTCGCGCTTGCCGGGCACGCCGTAGACGACGGCGATGCGGTCGAAGTCGAAGTACTTCGCCGCCGCGGCGCGCAGCTCCTGCTGCGTCAGCGAATCGTAGGTACCGAGCACCGTCGCCAACGTGCGGTAGCCACCGGGCGTGCCCGCCTCGAAGCGGCCGAGCTTCATCGCCAGGTCGAGCACCGACTCGTCCTGGAACAGGAACGACGCCTTGATCTGCGCCAGGATGCGCGCGAGGTCCTTCTTGGCGACGCCCTCGCGGATCTGCGCACGGATCTCCTCGCGCACGATCGCCTCGACCTTCGCCGGCTGCACGCCATCGCGAAGCTCGCACAGCAGGAACAGGGCGCCCGGCTCCTGCCGCGTCTCGTTCATCACGTTGACGTCGGTGACCAGTTCCTCCTTCAGCACGAGGCGACGGTAGAGGCGGCTGTTCTTGCTGTTGCCGAGGTCGTGTGCGAGCACGTCGAGCGCGTAGTCGTCGCGTTCGCCCATGCGGCAGGTCGGGAAGCCGAAGCAAAGGCGCGTCACCGAGTGCGGCGTGCGCAGGGTCGCGCGGCGTTCGCCCTGCGGCGTGGGCTCGGCCAGCGGTTCGCGGCGCTCCTCGACGCGCGGGATCGGACCGAACAGCTCGCGGATGCGCTGGGCGGTGCGCGCGCGGTCGATGTTGCCGACGACCACCAGGAAGGCGCGGTTCGGGCCGTAGTGGCGGCGGTAGTAGTCGCGCATCTGCTGCGCGCTGAGCCGCTCCAGGTCCTGGCGGTAGCCGATCACCGGATGGTGGTACGGGTGCACCTGGTAGAGCAGCGACTCGGTGGCCTGGTAGAGCGGTCGCCACGGGTCGTCTTCGCCCATCGCCAGCTCCTCGAGCACGACGTTCTTCTCGCTGGCGAACTCGTGCGGGTCGAGCAGGCAGTCGCGCATGCGGCTGGCCTCGATCTCGAGCGCCGTCTCCCAGCGATCGGCGGCCATGGCGAAGTAGTAGGCGGTCCCGTCGTTGTCGGTGAAGGCGTTGTTGCTGCCGCCCATCTTGCTGGTCTGCAGGTCGATCTGGCCCTTCGCGAACCGCTCGGTGCCCTTGAACATCATGTGTTCGAGGAAGTGCGACACGCCGGTCTCGCCGGTGCGCTCGTCGCGCGAGCCGACGCGATACCACAGCAGGGACGCGACCACGGGCAGCGGACCGCGCTCCACCAGCAGCGCCTTGAAGCCGTTGTCGAGCTCCACCACTTCGACGTCGGGCAGCATCGTCGTCTCGGTCACGATCCTTCCTCCTCGAGCATGTTGCCGTCGGCGTGCGCCCGCGCGAGCGAACGCAACGCGTCGATCTCGTGCTTCTGCACGAAGCGCCAGCCACCGGCCGACAGGCCGTGCAGGTTCAGTTCGCCGATGCGCACGCGCTTCAGCTCGATCACCGGGTAGCCGAGCTTGGCGAAGACGCGGCGAATCTCGCGGTTCTTGCCCTCGCGCAACGTCACCTTCAGGTAGGTGCGGTCCTTGCCGGTGCGCTCGACGCGCACGTTCATGCCGGCGGTCGGACCTTCGGCGAGCCACACGCCGCCGCGCGCCTTGTCGAGGTCCTGCTGCTCGACGCGACCGCGCAGCAGCACGGCGTAGAGCTTGGGCACGCCGTAGCGCGGGTGCGTCATCTCGAGCGCGAACGAGCCGTCGTTGGTCAGCAGGATCAGGCCCTCGCTGTCGAGGTCGAGCCGGCCGACGGTGAACAGGCGGCCGCGGACCTCCGGCAGGAAGTCGATGACGCGCTTCTTCTGCTCGTGCTTGGCGTTGGTGCAGACGACGCCCTTCGGCTTGTTGAACAGCACGTAGGTCGGCCGCTCCGGCTGCACGCGGCTGCCGTCGCAGCGCACGTCGTCGTTCTGCGGGTCGACGCGCGTGCCGAGCTCGGTGCACAGTTCGCCGTTCACCTCGACGCGACCGCCGGCGATGTAGCCGTCGGCGGCGCGGCGGCTGCAGACGCCGCACATCGCCAGGAAGTGGTTCAAGCGGACCTTGCCGTCCTTGACGCCGGCCTCCGGCGCGCCGGCCGGGGTGACCACCAGGCCCTGGACGCGGCGCTTGCTCTGCCGCACCGGTCGTTTGCCCTGGAACGGGGCGCCCGCCCCCTGCTTCTTGAACGGGGCACCTGCCCCCTGCTTGCCGCCGTCGCGGACGAATCGTCGTCCCGGTGCGCGGTCTTCGTGCCGTCTGGCCATCAGCGGATTCCCGGGTCGCAGATCATGAAGTTCACGTGGTCGGTGGGCACGAGCGAGTACTTCGCCACGCAGGCGGGCACCACCGCGGTGTCGCCCATCGCCATGGGTAGCGTGCCGATCGTGCGGTCGCCGGGCCACTGCAACGTCGCCTTGCCGCTGATCACCGTGATCGTGGCGAAGCGGCCGTCGGTGGCCATCTGGATCGGCTGCCGCAGCGAGTAGCGGCGCACGCGGAAGTCCTGGGTGGCGATCAGCTGCGTGCCGCCGTCGGGCAGCTGCGTCGGCTTCACCACCGGCCGCTCGTCGTTGGCGGCGTCCGGGCGCAGCACCGAGAGCGCCTTCTGCACGTGCACGGCGCGGCCGCGGCCCCAGTCGTAGAGGCGGTAGGTCAGGTCGCTGTTCTGCTGCACCTCGAACACCACGACGTCCGGGCCGATCGCGTGCACCGTGCCGGGAGGGATGTGGATGGTGTCGCCGACCATCGGCCGGAACGCCAGCAGCAGGTCCTCGACCGCCTCGGTCGCGGCGTTGGCGACGAAGTGCTCGCGCGTCACTCCCGGCTTCAGGCCGCGCACGATGCGGGCCTCGGGGCCAGCCTGCAGGATCACGCAGCACTCGTTCTTGCCGCTGTCGCGATCGCGCTGCGCCTGCGCGTCGTCGGGGTGCACCTGCACCGAGAGGCCGTCGCGCGCGTCGAGGAACTTCAGCAGCAGCGGGAAGCGCCCGCCGTGCGCGCGCGGCACGCCGCGGCCGACCAGTTCGTCGCCGCACTCGCGCATCAGCTGGCCGAGCGTGCGCGCGCTGTGGCGCAGGCGGCTCGAACCTTCGGCGCGGTCGTAGAGCTCCCACGTCTCGCCGATCGCCTCGCCCGGCGGCAGCTGGATGCCCATCACCTGGGCCAGCGCCTGCCCGCCCCACACCTTGGGCATGAGGATGCGTTCCACCAAGAAGGGCTCGAGCGACGGCATCAGGGCTGCAGATTCAGGCGGGGCAGGGCGGTTCGAAGCCGGCAGTTCTAACCGGGCCGAGGGTGGGGCGCCACGCAGGCGTCGCCGCGCGCGGCGGCCGCCGGACAGCGCCTTGGACAAGCCGTCGGCAAAGGCGGATGCTCCCGCCCCCTCTCCCCCAGGACCCACGGCATGGCCAACTCCGACGCCTCCTCCGCCCCGCTCGACCCACGGCTGGCAGCGATCCGCAACTTCGAGGGCAAGTACCCGAAGCAGCTGTGGTGGCTGTTCCTGTCGGAGATGTGGGAGCGCTTCTGCTTCTACGGCATGCGCGGGGTGCTGACGGTCTTCATGGTCGAGCAGCTGCTCATCAAGGAAGACGTCGCCAGCGAGCAGTATGGGGCGATCCAGGCGTTCATCTACGCGATGACCTTCGTCGGCGGCTTCCTCGCCGACCGCGTGCTGGGCTTCCGCCGCTCGATCGTATGGGGCGGCCTGCTGATGGCGGCGGGCAGCTTCACGATCGCCGCGGCGCCACAGCACCTCTTCTACATCGGCACGTGCTTCACGATCGTCGGCACAGGCTTCTTCAAGCCGAACATCTCTGGTGTCGTCGGACTGCTCTACCACGCAGGAGACAACCGTCGGGACGCGGGCTTCGCGCTGTTCTACTCAGGCATCAACCTCGGCGCGTTCCTCGGCGGGATCGTCTGCTTCGAGCTGGGCGACCGACTGGGCTGGGAATGGGCGTTCGCCAGCGCCGGTTTGGTCATGGTGATCGGTGTCGCAGTGTTCACGGCGACCAAACACACGCTGGGGCCGCTCGGATTCTCGCCATTGATCCCCGAGGGCACGACGGCGAGTCCTCGCGCCAGGAACACCCTGCTCGGTGTCTACGCCGGCTCGCTGCTGGCGATCCCGGCGATCCTGCTGCTGGTGACCAACCCCGACTACACGAGGGCCTTCATGTTCGCCGTCGGCCCGATCGCCCTGATCTGGTTCGCTCTGGGCATGCGCGGCTGCACTCGCGAGCAGGTGAACAAGCTGATCGTCGCGCTCGTCCTGATCGTCTTCTCGATCTTCTTCTGGGCGTTCTTCGAACAGGCTGGCACCTCGTTGGCCCTGGTCGCTCGCAACCACCTGCCGACCGAGAGTCTGGCCGGCATCTCGATCACCCCGAACTCGGTCAACAACAGCTCGAACTCGCTGTTCGTCATCCTGTTCAGCCCTCTGCTCGGTTTGCTGTGGCTCCGCATGGGCCGCCACGAGCCGGGCATGGTGGTGAAGTTCGCGTTCGGCTTCTTCTTCGTCGCCGCCGGCTTCTACGTGTTCTCCCGTCTCGGGTCCTACGCGGACGCCAAGGCCCTCTCGTCCTTGACGGTCTTCTCGTTCGCTTGGTTCCTGGCGACGGTCGGCGAATTGTGCCTGTCGCCGATCGGACTGTCGGCGATGACGAAGCTCGCCCCCCAAAGGATGTTCGGGATCATCATGGGGCTGTGGTTCCTGGCGAGCGCCTACGGCCAGTACTTCGCCGGCCTGCTGAGCGCCGCCATGACCGATACCGACCCGAACGCGACACCGATGCAGAAGCTGAACAGCTTCTGCGAGGGCTTCGGCAACCTCGCCATCTACGCGGTGGGTTTCGGCGTGGCCCTGCTCGTGCTGTCGCCGGTGCTGAAGAAGCTCGCCAAGGACCAGAGCTGAGCCGAGCCGTCAGCCGAGCGCCGCGGTGACCACGTCGACCGCGGTCGCTCCCTCCGGATGACGCTTCGCCGCGGCCTTGGCGCCGCGCACGACCTTGGCGACGACGCTGGGTCCCGCCGCGCGGAACGCGGCACACGCCTCCTCGAGATCGTCGGGGCGATCCTCCGCCAGCACTTCGAGCAGCAGCGCCGCCTGCTGCAGGTCCTTCACCACCTTGGTCTGCTGCACCATCGAGCGCGTCTGGCTGACCAGCAGCTTGTGCAGCGCGAACGCCGCCGGCTGCGGCACCGCCACCAGCACGGCGCCGCCGTTGACCGCCGCTGCCGGAACCGGCTGCTGCAGCAACAGCGACAGATGCTTGATCGGCGCCGCCGCCGCACGGAAGCGCGGGATGTAGACCGGATCCTGCTCGCGGTCCGAGGCCGGCGTCAGCAGGTCGACGCGCAGCTGCTTGCCACGCACCTTGAACGACGTCGAAGGATGGTCCGGATCGAACGCCGGCACTGGCACGAAGCCCATGCGCAGGTTCTCCAGAGCACTCGGCACGTCGGCCTCGAGCCTCGGCGTCGCCACTTCGATGTCGAGTTCGTGGCCGGCTTCCGAACGACCGGCGACGTCGATGTCCTCCGTCGTCCACGTGCCCTCGGGCCATTCCACGCCGAGCAGATCGCCGAGCAAGCGGAACGCATGGGTGCCGACCAGCACGCCGCCGAGCCGGAAGACGCCCGCGTCGGCGAGCGCCTTCAGCACGCGCGCGACCGCGTGCGTGACGCGCCGGTGTCCGGAGGCCGAGAGCATCGAGGCGAGGCGCCCGATCCGCTCCTGGTCGCCGTCCCGTTCGCGACGCCCGGTCTCGTAGGCGGCGACGATCGCGTCCACTTCCGGCGACGCCGCGCCGACGGCCACCTGCAGCTTGCCACCGCCGGGCAGGCTGTACTGGAAGTAGACGTAGGGCGTGCCCTTGACGACCTTGCGCACGAAGCTGCCGTCGAGCTGCCACCAGTGCCCGCGACCGGGATCGGCGAGCAGGAGCGCCATGAGCTCGGCGTGCATCGTCTGCGTGTCCTGGCCGAGGCGACGGATCATCGTTATACGCAGATTACTTGGACTCTGCGTATAACGCCATCGGCCACTGGGGACGGCGAGAACCGCCCGAGCCGCAAGCGGCGGCGCCATGGGCGCCAACCGCACTCAGCGCGCCGCCGCACTCTGCCGCGCCTTCTCGACCAGGCTGCGCGCCTGCTGCAGCGCCGCCGCATCGGCACCGTCGCCCATCGCCATCGCGGCGAGTTCCTTCTCGACGTCGGCGCCCGCCAGCAGCCGCACCGATGAACGTGTGCGCTCGTCGCCGCCGTCCTTGCCGACGACCATCGGCACCACCGACTTGTTGACCAGGAAGTGGTGCGTCGCGAACGCCGCCACCGGCGCCAGGTGCGTCACGATGACGACCTGATGGTGGCGCGCGACCTCGTGCAGCTTCTTGCCGACGGCGAGGCCGAGTCGGCCGCCGATCTCGGCGTCGATCTCGTCGAACACCAGCAGCGGCACCCGATCCTGGTCGGCGAGCGACTTCTTGACCGCCAGCACGATGCGCGCGAGCTCGCCGCCGGACGCGGTGTCGCGCATCGAGTGGAACGGCTCGCCCGGGTTGATGCGCACCTCGAGGTCGACCGGCACCGGCCCGTGCTCGGTCGCCGTCGCCAGCAGTTCGTCGGCCGCGAACTCGTCGG
>CANGSN010000033.1 GCA_947455805.1 Planctomycetota bacterium | reverse complement strand
GATCCGGGTGGCACCCTGCTCGCGCGCGAACGCGACGAGCTCGGCGAGCGGACCGTCGGCGGCGCGCGCCAGCTGCAGGCGCACGGCCTTGCCCTTGCACACGCCGGCGTGCTCGGGCAGTGCGAGGCCGAGCGCTTCGCTGGTGGTCGCGTCGTCGGCCGCCGGATCGAAGGCGATCGTCACCGCGTCGCCGCCGCTGGTGACGCGCACGCGCGACGCCAGTTCGAGGTCGAAGAACACGCGCTCGCCGATGGCGAAGCGCGTGGCGCCGGCGGCCTTGGCGGCCGTCACCCATTCGGCGCGCACCGCGCTGTCGGGCTTGCCCTTGCCGGCGAACACCAGGTGCAGCTTCTTGCCGCGCACTCCAGCGAGGGCCTTCGTCCAGTGCGAACCGAACACCAGGGAGAGGTCGATCGGATCGAGCTCGCCGGTGGCGACGTCGAGGCGCAAGGCACCGTTCGCTTCGGTCGACCCGACCTGGATCTCCGGCACCTTGCCCTGCAGCACTTCTTCGTCGCCGTATCCGCGGCTGACGACGCCGCGCAGCGGCACATACACGGCGAGGGCCTTGGCCGTCGCCTCCTTGGCGGCGGTGCCGATCACGGCCTCGCCGACGAACAATACCTGCACGCGGCGGTGCCGTAGCGACTTCGCGTTCGCGGCGAACCCGCGCGCGAGCGGTGCTTGGAGTGCCGTGACCACGGCCTGCTTGTCCATCGCCGGAACCGTGACCGTGACCACGGTGTCGAACGCGACGCCGTCCCCGACAGCGACCGCGACCTTGACCGGGCCGTCGTCGACGACTTCCGCGAGCGGTTCGAGCGTCGGCACGTCGTCGTCGAGCGGCTCCAGCGTCGGCACGTCCGCGTCGGCAACCGGCTCGAGCGTCGGCAGATCGTCGACCGGCTCCAGCGTCGGCAGGTCTTCGGCGATCTCGTCCTTGGCGGGGCGGCCGGGCTTCTTGCGCGGCAGCTCGTGGCGGTTCTTGGTCATGGGTCGGCGTTCCGGGGAGAGGGTCCGGTGAAGCTACCGGCCCCGGCGTCCGCGCCAAGAGCGACCTTCCTGCCAATGCAGGTCGACCCTGAAAACAGCGCGAGCCCGCACTCCGCTCGGGAGCACGGGCTCGCACCGTTCCGTCGCGCGAGCCGAAGATCGCGCGGCGTCACCTCACCAGCTGCCGATCGTCGAAGCGATGCCGTTGCTGGTGGTCAGGCCGAACGCGTTCTGGCCGTTCGGCAGACTGTTCGGGACGATCAGCGCGGCCGATTGCGCGAAGATCTGGATGCCCGACGGCAGGCCCGCCGGCAGCGGCAGGGCGCTGGTGTTGGTCGGCGTGACGCCGACGAGGTTCAGCACGACATCCAGCGTGCCGATCAGCGCCGGGCAGCCCGGAGCGCCGATGATCACGAGGTCGACGCCCGGGGCCGGAATCTGCGTCAGGCTCAGGATGTTGATGCCGACGTAGATGCCCGCGCCAGGAGCGAACTCCGGCATGGCGCCGGTCGTGTAGACGACGGTCGAGCCCGTGGTCGGGGTCGAGACCGGCGACGGCGAGGCGGCCAGCGTCATCGGCAGCAGCTGCGACGCGGTCGTCAGCGGCAGCGCGGTGGCGAGGACCTGGCTACCCGGATCGGTGATCGCGCCGCCAGCCTTCCAGCCGACGAGGTGCGGGCTGCCGAACGTCGACGTGATGTTCGCGTCGACGACCGTCCACAGCATGGTCACCGCACCGGTGGTCAGGTCGAGCTGGAACTGCATCGTGCCCGGGTTCGGGCCCAACGGGGTCGAGTAGTTCTCGACGCCGTCCCAGGTGACGCAGAACACGTTGCCGACCTGCTCGGTCTTGATCGCACCGCTGCCGGCCTCACCCGGGTTGTAGTCGTGCCAGGCGTAGAAGCAGGCGCCGGCCGCGTTGGAGAACTCCGCGCCGGTCGGCGTGTAGTCACCGCCGTTGTTCGCGGTCGTGCCGAGGCCGATGACGCCGTTGCTGGCGACCGTGATCTGGGTGACCGGGCCGCTCGGCGTCGGCATCGGAGCCGGCAGCGTCACGGTGAGGGTGCCGTCGTCGGTGGCGGTGAGGCTCGTGGCCGCGCCCGTCGGCGCGATGTAGGCCGTCGCACCACCCGCGAGCCAGATGCCCGTGTAGCCGAAGCCGGTCGGGATCATCGTCATCGCGTTGCCCTGCAGCGCGGCCGAAGCCACGGCGGCGTCGGTGTGGAACTCGTAGACACCGGTGCCCGGCGCCGAGTAGCAGCCGGTGCCGTAGGCGACGTTGGTGCCCGAGGGGCACGGCGTCGGGACCCACGTGTAGCCGACGCCCGTCGGCACGAAGAGCACCGACTGGCCAGCCAGGTCGAACGAGCCCAGCGTGGTCCAGTTCTCCCAAACCGTCGCGGTGGTCGAGGTGTTGACCGTGGCGAAGTCGCTCACGGCCGGGACGGCGACACCGCCGCCTTCCGACATGCCGACCAGGAAGTCGCCCGTCGTGCGGATCTGGCAGCGCGAGTCGTAGGTGAAGGTGATCTCACCCGTCACCGACAGCTGCATCTGGACGGTGAAGCGCTCGGTGTTGCCGAACTCGACCGCGTTCTCCCACGTGATCACGGCCTTGCCGGGCAGCGCGTTGTACTTCACCGCCGAGCCGTTGGCCGCGATGATGTTCAGGTCGCTCCAGTAGGCGCAGATCTTCGGCGAGCCGGCGACCAGCTGGGCCGTCGTGCCGGTGCAGCAGAGGGCGCCACCCGGAGCCGGCACGCCACCGTTCGACAGGTAGACGAAGCCGTTCGTCGAGATGTGGATGTCGGTGAACGTCGTGCCGTTGAACGGGAACGCGAAGCCGAGCGCCTGGACGCCGAGGACGATGTCGTCACCGGTGCCGACCGCGGCGCCGAAGCTGGCTTCCGCGCACTGAGCCTGGAGGGAGAAGGCGCTGGCGAGGGCCGCCAGGGTGCCGAGAGCAAGAAGACGCTTTTGCATGGATGATCTGAGGGTGCGGATCTGAAGTTCCGCCCAGCTGAGACGAAGCGGGGCGAGAACTGGTTTCACCGCGTCACGAGTTTTCCCGTCGAAACGACGAGGGCCAGCGGCGAACCCAGCGGCGAAGTAGCCTAGCTCACGAGGAATGTGAAGGAAGGGCTCCCGGGCAGTTTCGCCGGTCGCGCGAATGCGTCGCTACGGAAACGACGCGAGCCTGCCATCGCATCGACGGCAGGCTCGCATGGCAGTCGCCGACGCCGTGCGGCGCCGACCTCGTCCTCGACTCGAGCGCTGGACGATCACCCCGCGCCGATCTCGCTCTCGACGCCGCTGCTCACCGTCGCGCCGCCTCGGCGCGACTGCGCACGCAGCCACCCGACGTGCTGCTGAGAGCCTGCAGCACGAGTTCGTCTCGGGATCTCAGAGGCTGAGAGAGAATCCTCTCGAAGCCTCTGCGCGGCTGCGAACGCAGCCGCCAAACATGCTGCTGAGAGCCCGTAGCATGATTTCTTCTCGGGCTCTCAGCCGCGCTTCTGCCCGGGCATCGGCACCGGGTCGACCGGCAGCGAGCCGAACTCGTAGTTCTCCGGCCCCCACTTCTCGTCGCTGGCGAGCGCCTGGTCCCACGTGACCTCGCGGCCCGAGTAGGTCGCCATGCGGCCCATGATCGCGGTCAGCGTGCTCTCGGCGACCATGCGACCCTCCTGGAACGGCTTGCCGGCGCGGATCGCCGCGAACAGGTCGTCGTGCTCGGTCTGGTAGGGATCGTTCTGCTGGCCCTCGAACTTCCACGCGTTCTTGCCGGTGATGCGGAAGCTGCCGCCCATGTGGGCTTCGCCGTCGGCGCCGTAGACGTGCTCGCTGACGTCGTTGGCGCAGCCGTCGATCTGCCGGCTCTCCGAGAAGCAGTAGGCGCCGCCTTCGTACTGGTACTGCACCGCGTGGTGGTCGAAGATGTGCCCGTACTTCGGGTCGGTGCGCACCTGGCGCCCGCCCATGCCACGGCAGCTCTTCGGATGCGCCTGCAGCGCCCAGTTGATCACGTCGAGGTTGTGCACGTGCTGCTCGACGATGTGGTCACCGGACAGCCAGGTGAAGTAGAGCCAGTTGCGCAGCTGCCACTCCATGTCGCTCCACTCCGGCTGGCGGTCGGCGTGCCACAGCCCGCCCTGGTTCCAGCTGCAGCGCGCGAACAGGACGCGGCCGAGGTCGCCGCGGTGGATGCGCTGCATGATCTCGAGGTACGGATTCTGGTGGTGTCGCTGCAGGCCACTGCACACCGCGAGGCCGATCTCCACCGACTTCTCGTGGGCGGCGATGACGCGGCGCACGCCGGGCGCGTCGACGGCGACCGGCTTCTCGAAGAACACGTGCTTCTTCGCGGCGATCGCCGCCTCGAAGTGCGCCGGGCGGAAGTGCGGCGGCGTCGCCACGACGACGACGTCGCAGCCCGACGCCATGACGCCGAGGTAGGCGTCGGGGCCGACGAAGCGGCGCTCCTTCGGCACGTCGATGCGCTTCTTCAGTTCGTCGCTCTCGGCGAGGTTCTGCAGGCAGCCTTCGAGGCGGTCGCCGAACATGTCGGCGATGGCGACGAGCCGCGTCGGCCCCTTGGTGCTCAGCGCCTGCGCGATCGCACCGCTGCCGTGGTCGCCGCAGCCGACGTGAGCGACCTTCAGTTCGTCGCCGCCCTGGCCCTGCCGGGCGAAACGGCCCTGGTCGCGGGCGCGCAGCAGGCTCTGGGCGGTGGCCGCGGCGGCGGCGGTGTAGAGGAACGAGCGGCGGGTCGTCGTCATGGTCGCGAGGGCTTGGGCACGGAGAAGGAACGAGCGGGACGGGGCAGGACGGACGGGCGGGAGACGGAGCGGAACGCGCTCACAGCGCTTCGAAGCGCGCGCGTTCCTCGGTGGTCGGCTCCTCCAGCGGGCGCACGACGCGGAAGCCGATGTGCTGGCCTTCGGTCAGGTACCACCAGCTGCGCGGGATCTGCGGATCGCGCTGGTTCCACGACGCCTCGCTGGCGAGGCGGTTGGCGCAACGCAGCGCCTTCGCATCGTCGCGCCAGCTGCCGCCGCGTGCTGTGTGCGGGAAGCGCAGCGGCCGACCGCGCGCGTCCTTGGGCGGCGCGAAGAAGGGATCGGTGCGCGGCCCCTTGCCGTTCGCCTCGGCATAGGCGTCGGCAAGGTAGTGGTCGGCGCACCACTCGGCGACGTTGCCGTGCATGTCGCACAGGCCGAGCGCGTTCGGTTTCTTCTCGCCGACCTTGTGGTAGGCCGGCACCGGCGACGCCCCGGGCTCGAGCACGCGCGCGCTGTTGTCGGCGAACCAGGCGAACTCGCCGAGCGCCTTCGCATCGGCGCCGCACGCGTAGGCGGTGCTGGCACCGGCGCGGCACGCGAACTCCCACTCGGCCTCGGTCGGCAGCCGGTAGAAGTGGCCGGTCTTCTCGCTGAGCCACTTGCAGTACTGCCGCGCCGCGGTGTGCGACATGCAGATCGCCGGGTAGCCGTCGCGCCCCATCGTGAACGTCATGTCCATGTAGGGCGGCGTCGGCCGCGCGACGCCGTCGGGCTTCTTGCTCTGCGGCCGGCTGTCGTCGGTGCTCCACAAATCGTACTCGGCCCAGGTCACCTCGCAGCGGCCCATCCAGAACGCGCCGACGGTGACCTCGAGCTGCGGGCCTTCGTCCTCTTCACGGTCGGGTTCGTTCGCCGGGCTGCCCATGCGGAACGTGCCGCCGGCGACCGGCACCAAGTCGAAGGCGACGCCGCTGTCGCCGATCGGCTGGCGGTAGGCGGCGAACTCGGCGGCGGCGGGCTTCGCCTCCTGCGCGCTCAGGGTCGCGGTGGCCACCGCAGTGATTGCGGCGGCGAGGACGAGAGGGAGACGGCGAGGAGCGAGCATGGGGATGATCGGTCGAGGAGCATGTCGAAGGAGTGCGGCCGGAGCAACCAACCCCCGCGTTCCGACCAGGAGGGTGTCACGCCCCCCGCGGCCGAACCGGGCTTCCGTCGTGGCGCACCGGGCGTCGGCACGCGGCACGCGATCGGGCTCATCGGTGCTGTGAGTCGTCGAGCAGCCACTGCCAGGCACGTCGCACCTCGATCTCGACTCCCTCTTCGACCAGGCGATCGTCCTGGTCGAGCGTCAGCACGAGGGCGCGGCGCTTGCCGGGCAGCCGCGCGCCATGCACGGCGCCACGCACCTCGCGCGCGACGTTCGAGTCGTCGAGTCGGGCACAGACCTGCACCGCCAAGGACGGCGTGACGAAGTCGCACTCCCACGCCCCGCGCTCGCCGGCGTAGTGGATCGGCTCGCCGCGCTGGCGCAGCCCGAGGTAGATCGCGTTCTCGAGGCGGTGCCCGAGGTCGGGGCTCGGGCTGGGTGAGTTGGCCCGGCGCAGCCCGTTGTCGACGGCGTAGTACTTCGCCGGGGCGACGACACGCTGCTTGAACGAAGCGCTCCACTTCTGCACCGCGAACAGCAGGTAGGCATCCTGCAGCTGTTCGACCGCGCGTGAAGTCTGTGGCACCGTCGGGACCGCCAGGGCCTTCGTCAGGTGTTGCAGCGAGAACGGCTGGCCGGTGTTCGCGAGCAGGAACAGCGTGACGTTCATCAGGTGCCGCGTCGTGCGCAGGGCGTGACGGCTGGCGATGTCCCGCTGGACCACGTCGCGCAACAGTTCGCGCAGGACCTGCGGGTTGCGCTCCTGCAGGGCTACCGGAAAGCCTCCCTCGTCGAGGAACGCCAGCAACGACTCCGGTCCCGGCTGCGAGCCCGTGAAGGCGAGGAACTCGCGGTAGGAGAACGGCAGCACCTCGAAGGACAGGTGGCGACCGGTGAGTTTGCTGCCGAGTTCCCGGCCGAGCAGCGACGCGTTCGAGCCGGTGAGGCAGACGAAGCGACCATGGTCCAACAGGGCGCGCACGAACCGTTGCCACTCGTCGACCTCCTGCACTTCGTCGAGGAACACAGGCTGTCCGCGCCAGTGTTCGTCGAGCGCACGGAGCACCGACGGGAAGTCGGCTGGCGACAGGCCGAACAACCTCGTGTCCTCGAAGTTGATGTGGACCCCGGCGCCCATCTTCTGCAGCAGTTGCCGCTGCAACGTGCTCTTGCCGGAACGACGCACGCCAGTGAGCGCGACGGCTTGCCGACCGGTCGTCGGCAGGCGGTCGAGCAGGTCGCGACGCACCGTGGGCTGGTCGTTGCCCGCATGCGTCTCCCGCAGCACCCGCAAGAGTGTATCTTGTAGTATCACAAGAGTGTTCTACCGCAGGAGCACACGATCTTCGACCGCCGGGGCGCCCGTCCACGAGCTGCCGGCGAACGCGACGGCGCCGCGCCGACGCTGTTGCGCGCGCCGCCCGCTTCGCCACACTGCGCCGATGCACTCCGAGGCGATCTGGCAACGCGCGGTCCTGCTGGCCGGGCAACGACGCTGGGATCTCGCCGGCAAGGAGCTGCGTGCCCTGCTCGCGCAGGAACCCGACCACGCCCCCGCGCACGCGCTGCTGGCGCAGGTGCTGGCAGCGACCGGCGACCTCGACGGTGCCCTGCACGAAGCGCGGCAGGCGGTCGGCGCCGACCCGGAGCTCGACTTCGCGCACGGCGTTTTGGCGCAGGTGCTCTGGCAACGCGACGAACTGCCGGCCGCGGCGACGGCGATCGCACAGGCGATCGCACTCGATCCCGACGACGCCAGCCACCACGCGCTGCTGGCGCAGATCCGGCTCGGCCAGCGCCGTTTCGACGACGCGCTCGCCGCCGCCGACGACGGCCTGCGCGTCAACCCGCAGGACACCGACTGCCTGAACCTGCGTTCGGTGGCGCTGACGCGGCTGGGCCGCGGTCGCGAAGCGACCGACACCCTCGACGCGTCGCTCGCGCACGACCCCGAGAACCCCTACACGCACCAGGCCCGCGGCTTCGCGCTGCTGCACCAGGGTGATCCACGCGGCGCGCTCGTGCACTTCCAGGAGGCGCTGCGCCGCGACCCGCAGCTGCGCTCCGCGCGCGCCGGCCTGGTCGAGGCGCTGAAGGCGAAGAACCCGCTCTACCGCGTCGTGCTGGCGTGGTTCCTGTGGCTCGGCCGCTTCTCGGGCGCCCGCCAGATGCAGATCGCGGTCGGCCTGTGGCTGCTGGCGCGCTTGGGCGCCGAGGGCCTCGACGGAGCTGGCGCGCCGGTCGCCGCCGACGTCGTGCGCTACAGCTGGCTCGCCTTCGTGCTGGTGACCGCCTGCGCGGTGCCGATCTTCAACCTGCTGCTGCTGCTGCACCCGATCGGTCGCCATGCGCTCGAACGCCGTGCGCGCCGCGACGCGCTGTGTCTCGGCGCCACGGTGCTGGTGTCCCTGGGCGTCGGCCTCGGCAGGCTGTGCTCGGGGCCGGTGTGGACCCAGGGCTGGATCTTCTGGCTGATCCTGCTGATGCCGGTCGCCGGCATCGGCCTGTTCGAGCCGGGCTGGGGCCGCCGCACGCTGCAGGCGTTCTGTGCCGCCGCGGCGGCGACCTGGATCGCGTGGGCGATCGCCGCCCACCGCTGGGCCGCGAACGCCACGGCGGTCGCCGCACCGAGCGGCGGTGAGCCCGATCCGGTCCGCCTGAGGGCGGCTTTGGAGGCGACCAGCGGCGAGGTCGAGTGGCTCGGCACGCTGATCCTGGCGACCGCCCTCAGCACCTGGTTCGTGCTGCTGGCGCCGAAGGGCCGCCCGCGCCGCGGCATCGGCGCCGACAGCGACGACTGAACGGCCCGGAGACGGCCACGGCACGTTGCTCGGTCGCGCGCCACCGCCGCGACCAGCCCGTTCGCCCCCTTGAACGGCACCGGCCCGGTCGCAATCCTGCCTCCCCCGATTTTCCGGAGACCACCACCATGACTGCGACCGTCGAGAAACACGTATTCCAGGCCGAGGTCAACGAGGTCCTCTCCCTCGTCGTCAACTCGCTCTACAGCCACCGCGAGGTGTTCCTGCGCGAGCTGATCAGCAACGCCGCGGACGCCATCGACCAGCTGAACTTCCGGTCGCTGACCGAGCACGCGCTGCTCGGCGACGACAAGGAGCTGCGCATCGAGCTGATCCGCGACGACAAGGCCGGCACGCTGACGATCCGCGACAACGGCGTCGGCATGACGCGCGACGAGATGATCGGCAACCTCGGCACGATCGCGCGCAGCGGCAGCAAGAAGCTGATGCAGTCGCTGTCCGCCGAGCAGAAGAAGGACATCACGCTGATCGGCCAGTTCGGCGTCGGCTTCTACAGCGCGTTCCTGGTCGCCGACTCGGTGACCGTGACCTCGCGCAAGGCCGGCAGCGACGAGGCCTGGCAGTGGACCAGCCAGGCGAAGGGCGACTTCGAGGTGCAGAAGGCCGAACGCGCGGGCCGCGGCACCGACGTGATCCTGCACCTGAAGGACGACGCCAAGGAGTACTTGAACGAGTGGCCGGTGCGCGAGGTGGTTGGCAAGTACAGCGACTTCGTGCGCTGGCCGATCCGCATGGAGGTCGAGCGCTCTGGCGGCGACGAGAAGAAGCTCGAGTGGACGACGCTCAACCAGGCGCGCGCCTTGTGGACCAGGGCCAAGGGCGACGTCACCGACGAGCAGCACCGCGAGTTCTACAAGGCGCTGGCGCACGACTGGACCGACCCGCTGGCGTGGACGCACTTCAAGGTCGAGGGCACGCACGAACTGACCGGCCTGCTCTACGTGCCGGGCAAGGCGCCGTTCGACCTCGTCGAGAAGCGGAAGAGCGGCGTCAAGCTGTTCGTGAAGCGCGTGTTCATCATGGACGACGCGCAGGAGATCGTGCCGGAGTGGCTGCGCTTCGTGAAAGGCGTGGTCGACAGCGAGGACCTGCCGCTCAACGTCTCGCGCGAGATCCTGCAGAAGGACGCGACCACGCGCTTCATCAAGAAGCAGGTCGTCGGCAAGGTGCTGTCGCTGCTCGAGGAGCTCGCCGCCGAGGGCGAGACCGAGCGCGAAGTCGACGGCGAGAAGCAGAAGGTCGACCGCTTCCTGCAGTTCTGGGGCGAGTTCGGCCGCCTGCTGAAGGAGGGCGTCTACCACGACGTCGACGCGCGCGACCGCCTGAGCAAGCTGCTGCGCTTCCGCAGCACCAAGGACGACGGCCTGCACGGGTTCGCCGCCTACGTGGCGCGCATGCCCGCGGACCAGAAGGCGATCTACTACGTCGCCGCCGACAGCCTGGCGACGGCGAAGGCGAGCCCGCACATCGAGGCGCTGAAGAAGCGCTCCTACGAGGTGCTGCTGCTGACCGACGCGATCGACGAGTGGATCGTCGACGCGCTGCGCCAGTTCGACGACAAGCCGTTCGTGTCGGCGGCCAAGGGCGCGCTCGACCTGCCGGAGAGCGACGAGCAGAAGCAGGCGAAGGAAGCGAAGCAGAAGGAACTCGCCCCGCTGACCGAGCGCATGCAGAAGGCGCTGGCCGAGCAGGTGAAGTCGGTGCGCGTCACCGACCGCCTGACCGACTCGCCGGCGTGCCTCGTCAACGACGAGCACGGCATGAGCGCGCGCCAGGAGCGCGTGCTGCGCGACGCCGGCCACGACGTGCCGACGCAGAAGCGCATCCTCGAGCTCAACGCCGACCACGCCGTGGTGAAGAGGCTGCAGGGCCTCGCCGACGAGACCGCGTTCGCCGACTGGTCGGCGCTGCTCTACGACCAGGCGCTGGTCGCCGAGGGCACGCTGCCGGCGGATCCGGCGGCGTTCGCGCGCCGACTGACGGCGCTGATGAGCAAGGCCTGAGCGGTCGCGCGCTTGCGTAGGGAGGCGGTGGGCCCTAATCCCGCCGCCTTCCATGCCGACCTCGCCCAACGAACTGCTCACGCAACTGCGCTGGCGCTACGCCACCAAGCGCTTCGACGCCACCAAGGCCATCCCCACCGACACCTGGTCGGCGCTCGAACAGGCGCTGCTGCTGGCGCCGTCGTCGTTCGGCCTGCAGCCGTGGAAGTTCGTGGTCGTCACCACGCCGGCCTTGAAGCAGCAGCTGCGCGCCGCCTCGTGGGGGCAGGCGCAGGTCACCGACGCCAGCCACTACGTGGTGTTCGCCGGGCTGCGCACGACGACGGTCGAAGACGTCGACCGCTTCCTGCAGTGCCAGAGCCAGGTGCGCGGCACGCCGCTCGAGTCGACGGCCGGCTACCGCAAGGTGCTCGTCGACTTCCTGGCGAAGGGCTGGGCGAGCAAGGACCTCGCCGCGTGGAACGCGCGCCAGGGCTACATCGCGCTCGGCCAGTTCATGGCCGCGGCAGCGATGATCGGCGTCGACACCTGCCCGATGGAGGGCATCGACATGGCCGCCTACGACCGCATCCTCGGCCTCGACGGCTCGCGCTACACGACGCTGTGCGGCTGCGCCGCCGGGTATCGCGCGAGCGACGACAAGTACGCGACCGCGCCGAAGGTGCGCTTCCCGCTCGGCGAAGTGATCGAGCGCTGCTGACGAAGAGCAGCGCTCCGCTCACGCACTCACTGGTACGTGTAGCTCGTGTTCGCCACGCAGCCGCCGGCCGTCGTGATCACGACCGGAGCGACACCCGGCGTTCCCGGCGGCGTGCGGATCGTCATGACCGTGGGGCTCGCCGACAGCACGGTCGCCAAAGCACCGCCCATCGTCACCGTGCTGCCGAGCGAGAAGCCGGTGCCCTGCACGACGAACGTGGCGTTGCCCATGGCCGGGCCGGTGCCGAGCAGCGTGCTCGTCACCACCGGCGTCGGGTTGAACGCCGTCTGCGCGCCCTGACCGTCCGGGTTCACCACCGCGACCGTGCTGCCGCACGGCGTGCCCGCCGGATACGCGAACACGATCTGCGTCGCCGTGCGCGACGTCGGCACGACCGGCGCGCCGTTCACCAGCAGGACGCAGCCCGGCAGGAAGCGCTGGCCGCTGACCGTCACCGCAGCACCGGCCTGCGCGCTGAGCGGCGTCACCGCCGTGATCGACGGCGCCAGCGACGGCACGAAGGCGACGTCGATGGCGTTGCTGACGCCGAGCGCGAACGGGCTCAGCGACGCGATCGTCACCGCCTGCATCGTCAGCTGCAGCGGAAACGTCACCACCGCCGGCGGGATCGCGATCGTGGTCGGCGCCGGCGGTGCCGGCAGCAGCGCCGGGAACAGCCCGAAGCCGTCGACGAGCACCAGTTCGCTGGCGCCGGTCGGCAGCACCGGGAAGCACATGTCGCCGAAGCCGAGCGCGGTGCCGAGGGCGCCGGGCTGCGGCAGCAGCGACGCGAACAGCACGTACGGCATGCCCGGGCCGGTGGCCGGCGCGACGTCGATGCCGATGCCGAACGGCTGGTAGGTCGCCAGCTGCACCTTGCGCAGCGGGCCGCCGGTCGAGCCGTCGATGCGCAGCACGTCCTGCGGCAGCGAGCCGGCGTAGCACGGCGGCGTCAGCGGCGTCGAGTTCCACGTCCACGACAGGATCTCGACCAGCTCGGTCAGCGTGCCGGCACCGGTGGTCGCGCAGAAGCCGGCGATCGCGGTGCCGTTCGTCAGGTTGGCGCCGGGCGCCGACGTGCCGCTGGCGTAGAGGCCGCCGGTGACGAGGCTGTAGGCGCGCGAGATCAGCGGCGTCGTGGCGCCGTCGACGTACACCTCGATGGTGCCGGGCACGTAGCGCACGCGCAGCGTGTGCACCTGGCCGTTGGCGAGGTTCTGCGCCGGCGTCGCGCGCGCGATCGAGTACTGCTCGTTCTCGTTGTTGCCCTGCGCCCCGCGCGTGTGGATCGTCAGCTCGTTGGCGCTGGTGTCGGAGAGGAACGGGTCCAGGTAGGTGTCGAACTCGATGGCGATCGAGTTGCGGATGCCGACCGCACTGTTGGCGCCGTTGCCGTAGCCCATGCCCCAGACGGTGCCGCCCTGCGTCGCCGTGCCGTTCGGGTCGTCGTGGATCACCAGGGCCATGCCTTCGGCCTTGGTGCCGACCGCCGGCGGCGTGACGCGGAACGTGAACGTCGTGTCGAAGCCGGCGACGACCGGCAAGGCACCTTGGCGCCAGACCCAGCCGGTCTGGTTGCTGCTGTTGGCCGTGAGGCGCAGCGCGGTGCCGCTCTGCGCGGCATTGCCGAGCAGGCTAAGCTGCGCGGTGCTGCTGAAGTCGGTGTAGGTGAAGGACTGGGCGACGAGCCCGGTGGCGAGGAGAACGGTGGCCGCGGCGGCGCGGCTTTTGGCGAAGTTCATGCGAAGGTTGCGAAGCGGGGCGTTCAGGGGCGCGGCATGCTAGCGGACGCCCTGCGGCGGCCCAGGGCGGGCGACTCGGGAGCTTCGCCTCGTCGCCCCCCCCCCTGGCCGGGCACCCGCGGCGTCGGCGCCGATGCCACCGGGCGAGTCTGCGGGCCTCGGAGCTTGGGGAAGCCCCCCGTCGAGGACCGTCCGGAACGCGGACGAAACATGAGTCAGGACCAGATGGCGATCGCCTTCGCCGAGGGCCGCATCGATGCCGCGATCACCTACCCGCCGTTCTCGATGGAGATGTTGGCGGTCGGATCGCATCGCGCGGGAACTGCACGTCCCCGTGCACACGACCGACTTCGTGCTCGCCACCGACCGTTCGTCCCCGCTGCTCACGCCAGCGGCGCCGAGGTGACGAGTTGGGCTGGCCCTCGGGACTCCGCGCTCGCT
Organism: Planctomycetota bacterium; assembly: GCA_947455805.1. Lineage (GTDB taxonomy): Bacteria > Planctomycetota > UBA1135 > UBA1135 > UBA2386 > UBA2386. The sequence goes on along the minus strand of CANGSN010000033.1, from coordinate 125 downwards.
TCGGCACCGAGCCCGCCGCTCAGCGCGCGACGTCGGCGAGCAACAGCAGCACGTCGGCCTGATCCTCGACGAATCGCAGCAGCTCCGGGCACGCCGCCAAGGCCAGCTGCGCTGCGATCGCCTCG
>CANGSN010000032.1 GCA_947455805.1 Planctomycetota bacterium | reverse complement strand
TCGGCCAGCTTCTCCCAGCCGAGGTTGGCCGCCGGCGAGGCCGGACTCGGGTGCGGGATGCGGCCGATGCGGACCGACTTGCCGAGCACCGCGGCAGCACGCGCCTCGGCGAAGGCACCGACGCCGACGACCCAGGTAGGCTCCAAGGTGGCGACCACCTGCTGCAGGAAGCGATCGCAGATGCGGAACAGCGGTTCGGTGTCGGTGCGCGGCAGCTTGTCCGGCGTCAGGTTGGCGCCGCTGTCGGCGACGAACGCCAACGGGCAGTAGTTGTGCACGAAGAAGCGGCGCGAGAACCGCAGCGGCGTGACGAAGCGCTGCGCCGCCCATTGCCACAGCCGGCGGCCGCTGACTTCCGAGCGGGTGCAGTCGAGGCCCTGCACCGGGCGCTTGGGATGCTGGTTCGCCGGCGCCTGCACCGTGCCGCGCAGACCGAGCCAGCTGCGCACCGCCTCCACCTCGCCGAACGGCACGCCGGTCTGCACCATTCCGAACGGCCCCGGGTTCATGCCGACCAGCAGCACGTCCTTCCTGCCGCGGCCGTAGCGCTCGAGCCAGGCGCAGTGCAACTCGCGCGCATACTCCAGCGGATTGTAGACACACGCGACCGGCGGGCCGAAGCGCAGCTTCTGCAGCTCGGCCACCGCTGCGTTCGTGGCGTGCAGCAGCGACATGCCGACAGCCTTACCGCAGGGGCCGGCAGCGGACAATGCGCCGGCGTGCCCCGAGTCTGTCCGCACTCGGCGTAGCCGGCGGCGTCAGTCGTCGTGGAAGCCCAGCTGCACCAGCAGGCACGGGCCGTCGGCGATGACCACCATGCCGGCAGCACGGGCTTCGGCGATCGCGGCGGCATCCTCCGCTCCGGGCTGGAACCACACGTGCCGCACCCCGCGTGCCTGCGCGTCGGCGAGTATGGCGCGAGCCGCCGCCGGCGGGGCGACCACCGACACGGCGAGGGCCCCGGCCGGCACGTCGCCGAGGCGCGCATGGCACGCGACCCCTTCGACCGTCTGCAGCTTCGGGTTGACGCCGACCACCGGCAGGCCGTGCATCTGGTAGCAGCGCAGCACCTTGTTGCCATACTTTTGGCGGTCTTGCGAGGCGCCGACGACCGCGAAGCGACCGACGGCGAGGAAGGCTGCGATCTCGGGCGAAGCCGGCTTTCTCATGCCGGCATGGTCGCCATCGGCGCATCGCAGGCAACAGCCCGCCGCCGATCCCGTGGCGGGGCCTCCAGCGCGGGCTCTCAGCGCCAGGACGGCTGCCGGCCGAGCTTGCGCGGCCGCTCGTCGGCGTTCGCGACCGACCATCCGGTCCAGAACGACAAGCGGGCGATGCGCTCCATCTTGGCGCCGTCGAGCTTGTCGGCGTGGTCGGTGACCTGGTGGTAGTCCTCGTGCTCGCCGTTGCAGAAGAACACCACCGGGATGCCCTTCTGCGCGAAGTTGTAGTGATCGCTGCGGGTGTAGTACTTGTCACCCGAGGTGAAGGTGCAACCGAGCTGCTCGGCGAACACCGCCGAGTCGCGCACGATCGTCGAGAACATCTTGTGGCCGTGGCTCGGCGTGACCGTGACCTCCATCGGGCCCGACTCCGGGCCGCTGCGGCCGATCATGTCGGTGTTGATGTTGGCGACGATCTGGTCGGCCGGCCAGGTCGGGTTGTTGGCGTAGTAGGCGCTGCCCCACAAGCCGAGTTCTTCGCCGGACACCGACAGGAACACGATGCTGCGCTTCTGCTTCTCCTTGCTCTTCGCCCACGCACTGGCGATCGCCAGCAGTCCGGCCGAGCCCGACGCGTTGTCGTCGGCACCGTTGAACACCTCGCCGTCGAAGCGGCGGCCGACGTGGTCCATGTGCGCCGAGTAGACGATCGCCTCGGCCGCGAGCTTCGGGTCGCTGCCGCGCAGCACTGCGCAGACATTGCTCGCCTTGGCGTCGGCTTCGTGCGTGATCGCCAGGTTGAGCCCGCCGCCGACGTCGGCCTTCGCCGTCGGCCGCTCGCCGTCCCCCTTCAGGAACTTGCGCAGCGCGTCGGCATCGATCGCCAGCTCCGCCAGCACCTTCGCACTGGTCGGCACCGACAGCACCAGCGAGGGCGGGCCGTCGCCGCCGCCGCCGAGCATCGCCGCCATGCCGCTCATGCCGGCGTCGGCACCTTCGAAGCGCGGCGCCAGCACGTCCTTGCCCGGCGCCACGGCCAGGTAGTTGAGCACGTCCGACATGCCGATCGCGTCGTCGACCAGCACGAACACGACCGCGGCGGCCCCCTTGCCGGCCAGACCCTTGGCCGTGCGGCCCAGCTGGCCGAACACCGGGAAGCACATGCCGAACTTCTGCTCGACGCTGAGGTCCTTGGCGACCTCGCCGCGCGGCCCCTTGATCGCGACGACGGCGATCTGACCCGCTAGCGACTGCTCCGGCGCGAGGTCGCTGGCAGCGCCCTTGACGCGACCGAGGCCGCAGAACGTCAGCTTGCCTTCCAGCTTGACCTCGACCGGCTTGCCACCGAGCACCGCGAAGCCGTCGGCGAGGTCGAGCGCCCCCACCTTGAGCCGCGACGTTTCGGCGACGTGCGTGCGGGCGATGCCATAGTGCTGGAAGAACGTCCGCTTGCCGTCGACCTCCTCGCCGAGCGGCTCGAGGCCGAGCGCTGCGAAGTGCTTGGCGATGTAGTCCGCCGCCGCCTGCTGCCCTGGCGATCCGGTCAAGCGGCCGCCGCGCTCTTCGGCGGCGAGCCAGGTGGCGTGGGCCAGAAGTTCCTTCGCCTCGATCGTCGCCATGGCAGCCGGAGGGACCGGCTTCGGTGCTTGCTGGGCGGCGGGTGCCGCGGGAGCGACCGGCGAGGCGGGTGGTGCTGGAGGAACCGGGTCCTGCGCCGTCAGCAGGGATCCGAGGAGCAACAGCGGGAGCGATCGCAGCATGCTTGGAGTCTCGTGTCGTGGCGCGGGAAGAACCCGCGGGGTCTGGCGGCCCTGGTTGGTGGCGCTGGGGCGGCGCGCACCGTGGCCTCTGATGGCGGGAAGTTGTCGACCGAAGCGCGCGGAAGCAATGGAATGTCCCGGACCTCTGGCCAAAGCGACGCGGGGCCATGCAGAATCCCCGCGTGCTCGTCCCGACGTCGCCGGCCGCCACCCCGCCCCCACGCCCCCGCTGGCAGCTCCGCTGCGCCGCCGCCGGCGTCGTCGTCCTGGCCATGCTGCTGGTGCGTTGCGTCAGCGCGCCGAAGACCACGCCGAACTCGATCGAAGCCTGCGGCCGACCGTTCGACATCGGCACGCGGGTCGTCGGTTGGCGCGAACCGCCGGGCTACGACGCCTACCAGCGGCAGAAGCGTTTCACCGCCGAGGAGAAGCCCGACGGCCAGCTCCGCTACGCCCCCGTGCGCGGCGGCCTCGACCAGGCGCTCGCCGCCCGCGCCGCCGACGGTGGCATGTCCCTCGGCGACCTGCAGCAGGCGGTGCACACGTTCGTGCTGCACTACGACGTCGCCGGCACCTCGCGGCAGTGCTTCAAGATCCTGCAGGACGTGCGCAACCTGTCGGTGCACTTCCTGCTCGACGTCGACGGCACGCTGTACCAGACGCTCGACCTGCGCGAGAAGGCGTTCCACGCCACCTACGCCAACGACTTCTCGATCGGCGTCGAGATCGCGCATCCCGGTGCGTTCGCGCAGCCGCTCAGCGCCGACATGCGGCGCTGGTACGACAAGGACGAACGCGGCTGGTTCCTGCGCTACCCGGCGTGGATGGCGGAGACCGGCATCCGCACGCCGGGCTTCGTGCCGCGGCCCGATCGCCCGGACTTCGTCAGCGGCGAGGTCCAGGGACGCATGTACCACCAGTTCGACTTCACGCCCGAGCAGTACCGCGCCTTGGCGCACCTGTGTGCGGGCCTCAACAAGCTGCTGCCGCGCATCCGGCTGGAGGTGCCGCGCGACGCCGCTGGCCGCGTCGTCTCGGCGGCATTGCCCGAAGAACGGCTGCGCGCGTTCGACGGCATCGTCGGCCACTTCCACGTGCAGAAGAACAAGCAGGATCCGGGCCCGGCGATGCAGTGGGATCGCCTGCTGCAAGAAGCGCGGCGGCTGCGCGCCGGCATGGGGAAGTGACGTGACCACGCCCACCGGCAGTGCGCCGTGGATCCTGCGGCCGATCCGCCCGAGCGACGACGAGGTGGTGGCCGCGATCATCTGCACGGTGATGACCGAGCACGGCGCCAGCGGCCCAGGCTTCGCGATCCACGACGCCGAGGTGCTGGCGATGAGCCAGAACTACCGCACCAGCGACGCGCGCTACTACGTGGTCGAGCAGGCCGGCACGGTGCACGGTGGTGCAGGCTTCGCGCGGCTCGCCGGTTCGGCGCCCGACGCCGCCGTCTGCGAGCTGCGCAAGATGTACTTCCTGCCGACCGCGCGCGGGCAAGGCCTCGGCCGGGCGCTGATCGAACTGCTGCTCGACGAGATGCGCGCCGCGGGCTACCGCCGCTGCTACCTGGAGACGACCGGTCGCATGCTCGCCGCCCAGCGCCTCTACCGCGCCGCCGGCTTCACGACGCAGTGCGCCGCCGAAGGCGCCACCGGCCACCACGGCTGCGACACGTTCTACGCGCGCCTGCTGTGACCGTTGGCATGGCGACTTCGCCAGCCCGGTAGCAAGAGCGGCGGCCGCGACTAGGAGAGGCTGTCCGAATGCCGATAGCGGCGAGCAGAGAACCACATGGAACTTCTGCACTACGGCGCCTCGAGCGGACTGCCGCTCTGGGCGATCTCGGCGCTCTGCGCGACGACGCTGCTGGCCGCCGTGTTCGTGGGCGCGCCGATGTGGCTGTGCACGGCGCTGGTCGCCGTCGGCTGCTGGACGTTCGGCGCGCCCTGGTGGCTCGCCACCTTGCTGCTGCTGCCGTGTGTCGTGATCGTCGTGCCAGCGCTGCGCCGGCCGCTGCTGAGCGACCGCCTGCTGTCGCTGTTCCGCCGCACGGGCTTCATGCCGCAGATCAGCGACACCGAGCGCGCGGCGATCGCCGCCGGCACCGTGTGGCTCGACGGTGAACTGTTCTCCGGCGCGCCGTCGCTGCAGAAGCTGGCGCGCGCCGACTACCCGGACCTGAGCGACGAAGAAGCGCGCTTCGTCGACGGCCCGGTCGCCGAGGTCTGTGCTTTGACCGACGACTGGCGCGTGCACCAGGAACGCGACCTGCCGCCCGCGGTCTGGGACTACCTGAAGCGCGAGCGCTTCTTCGGCCTGATCATCCCGAAGGAGTTCGGTGGGCTCGGCATGTCGCCGTCGGCGAACAGCGCCGTCGTCGCCAAGCTGGCGTCGCGTTCGCTGCCGCTGGCGATCACCGTCATGGTGCCGAACTCGCTCGGCCCGGCCGAACTGCTGGTGCACTACGGCACCGACGCGCAGAAGCAGCGCTGGCTGCCGGCCCTCGCCGACGGCCGCGAAGTGCCGTGCTTCGCGCTGACCGAGCCGGGTGCCGGTAGCGACGCCGGCAGCATCACTTCGACCGGCGTGGTCTTCCGCGGTGAGGACGGCCGCTTGTGGCTGCGCCTCAGCTGGAACAAGCGCTACATCACGCTGGCGGCGGTGGCGACCGTGCTCGGCCTCGCCTTCCAGCTGCACGATCCGGAGAACCTGCTCGGCAAGGGCCCGTTCCCCGGCATCACCTGTGGCCTCGTGCCGACGTCGACGGCGGGCGTCGTGCTCGGCCGCCGGCACGACCCGATGGGCGTGCCGTTCTACAACTGCCCCACCAGCGGTCGCGACGTGCTGGTGCCGCTCGAGGAGACGATCTTCGGTGGCGCCGCCGGTGCCGGCCGCGGCTGGCAGATGCTGATGGAATGCCTCGCCGCGGGCCGCGGCATCTCGCTGCCGGCGACCGCCACCGGCGGCGCCCAGCTGGTCGCGCGCGCGGTCGGCGCCTACGCGGCGGTGCGGCAGCAGTTCGGCCTGCCGATCGGCCGCTTCGAAGGCATCGAAGAACCGCTGGCGCGCATCGCCGGCTCGACGTGGCTGCTCGAAGCCGCGCGGCGCTACGTCAACGGCGCGCTCGACCAGGGCCAGCAGCCGGCGGTCGTCACCGCGATCGCCAAGTACAACACCACCGAGCTGTGGCGGCAGATCATCAACGACGGCATGGACGTCATGGGCGGTGCGGCGATCTCGCGCGGCCCGCGCAACCTGCTGGCGCACGGCTACGCCGGCACGCCGATCTGCATCACGGTCGAAGGCGCCAACATCCTGACGCGCACGCTGATGATCTTCGGCCAGGGCGCGATCCGCTGCCACCCGTACGCCTACCAGGAACTCGACGCCATCTCGCGCAACGACGCGCCGGCGTTCGACCGCGCGTTCTGGCCGCACGTCGGCCACGTCGTGCGCAACGCCGTGCGCACCGCCGTGCACGGCCTGACCCGCGGTGCCTTCACCTGGACGCCGGAAGGCGGGGCGACGAAGACGTTCTGGCGGCGCCTCAACTGGGCCTCGGCCGAGTTCGCGCTGCTCGCCGACCTGGCGATGGGCGCCTACGGCGGCGACCTGAAGCGCAAGGAGAAGATCACCGGCCGCTTCGCCGACTGGTTCAGCTGGCTGTTCCTGTGCAGCGCCGCGCTGCGCCGCTTCGCCGCCGAAGGCCACCGCCGCGAGGACCTGCCGCTCGTGCGCTGGGCCTGCGAACACGCGTTCGCCCGCATGCAGCAGGCGCGCGAAGGGCTCTACGCCAACCTGCGGCTGCCGGGCCTCGGCGGCCTGCTGGCGCTGCCGGGCGGCTTGTGGGCGCGGCTCACGCGCTTTGGCGCGGGCCCGGACGACGCCACCGGCCACCGCGTCGCACGCACGATCCTGCAGCCGGGCCCGCAGCGCGACCGCCTCAGCGGCCGCATCCACGTGCCGCAGGACCCGAACGAAGCGCTCGGCCGCCTCGAGCACGCGCTGCAGCTGTGCACCGACGCCGAGCCGGTACTGAAGAAGCTGAAGGACGCGGTGCGTTCGGCGCGCCTGCCGAAGGCGCGGCCGGAGCAGCTGCTCGACCAGGCGGTCGAGAAGGGCATCCTCAGCGAGGCCGAGCGCCAGCTGGTGCGCGACGCCGAGGTCGCGCGCGCGGAAGCGGTCGCCGTCGACAGCTTCACGCTGCAGGAATACGCCGAGGGCCGCGATGCGCAGCGGCCGACCTTGGCGCCGCACGCCTGACCCGGCCCACAAACTACTTCGGCTCTTCGGGAGCCGGCGGCGCCTTCGGCTGCAGTGCCTTCTCGAGGGCGGCCGCGGCCGCGGACCCCACGGACTTGCCGACGTCCTGCATCAGGCTCTGCACCTGCGCCTCGAATGCATCCGTCCACGACGGCCAGTCCTCGGACCAATCGCAATCCTTGATCTTGTGCCCGTAGTCCGAGTCGTCGGTGTCCTTGCCGCGCCAGGTCCATTCGATCTCGTCGTAGACGACGGTGACCTCCTCGTATTCGGGCAGCGGATGGTTCACCGGATGCAGGCAGCTCGGCATGAAGCTGCGGATCGACGTGATGCGGGCCTTGGTAAGGCGAACGTCGGCGTGCACTTCCATGCGCCCGCCCATCGGCGGCATGCGCGTGAACTCCAGCAGGCATTCGTCGAAGGCGACGTTGCCGTGGAACGCCTGGTGCAGGAACGGCGTCGCCCGATCGATGTCCTTGGTGATGACCATCGAGCGGTGCTTGGGGGTGGGATCGGCGGTCACCACCTCGTGGGTCACGCCGGTCACGACGATCTGGCCGTCGCGGTCCTTGAAGCGCGAGCTGCCCTTCAGGATCGCGCCACCGATGCGCATGGTCAGGAATGCAGTGAGAGTCATGTCACTTCGCCTCCGGCGTCAGCAGCTGCTTGCCCTTCTCGGTCAACAGCTTGTTCAACGCACCGCCGATCTCCTCGCCGAGCTTGCTCGCCATGGCCGTCATCATCTCCCTGGCGACGGTGTCGACGCTGCGGTTCGTCCAATCCGCCACCAAGTCAGGCGACGATTCGCCGAAGACCTGCGCCCCTTCGCCGGTCAGGGCATGCCACGTGAACTTGATCGACTTGTAGGAGAAGTCGACCTCCTCCCACTCCGGCAGGGCGCTGTTCTGCGGCCACCTGGCGTTCGGCATCACGAACCGGATCGCGGTGATCTTGGCGCCCTCGAGCGTGATCGTGACGTGGTTCTCCTCGTTGACGCCGTTGGGGCCACCACCCGCCGGCGGGATGCGCCAGCACTGCAGCTCGAACGTCGAGAACTTGGTGCCCTTCGCCTGGTGCTTGCGCAGGGACGGAGTGGCCCGGTCCAGCGTCTTCTGCACCGTCAGCACGCCGTGCTTGCGCTTGTCCGTCGGCTTGCCGATCTCGCTCGTGAGCGCTGCCGCCGCCGCCGCCGCCAGACTCCCCGGAGCCGGCACCGGCACGCGCTCGGCGTCGACGCGGTGCCGCCAGCCGCACACGTAGATCTTCTTCTCGCGGGTCTTCTGGATGGCGGACCCTTGGACCTGCTCGCCGTCGCCGCGCAACGTCAGGAAGGCAGCGAGGGTCATGCGACACCTCCCTCGCCAGCGATCGCAGCGGCTTCGCCCAGGTCGAGCGGATCGAGCGCCATCAGCGCCCCGTCGAAGCGGCCGAGCCCGAGCTCGGCAGCCGCGTCGTGCCCCCAGTGACGAACGTGCAGCGGGCGACCAGCCGCCTGCGCAGAACACGCCAGCGCGTAGGCGAAGGCGTCGACGCTGAGCAGGCCGCTGCACCCGTCGGCCGCCTGCAGCAGCACCTCGCGCGACCACGAACGGCACAGGGCCACGTTCGCCGCCACCACCGGCGACAAGCCCCGCCGCATGCCGGCATGGTCGAAGCGCAGCACGGCCTGCTGCAGGGACGCGCGGCGCGCCTGCTGCAGCGGCGTCGGGGGCATGGCCCCGGCGCGAGAAGACGCCACCGCGCCGCCAGCCAAGGCCGCTCCGGCGGCGGCGACGCGGATCACGTCACGACGATTCAGTCCGGTCATCGGGATACCTCTCAGGGAGCAGCGACCCCGCGGGGCGGATCCGAATGGGCCACTTCGGAAAATCCCGCTGCCCCCGACCCGCCGCGCAGCGGAAATGCCACCACGGCCGCGCTACCGTCTCGCCCCGTGACCGACGGCATCCTTGTCTACCAGCAGATCCAGCAGCTGATCGCCCGCGGCGCGCTCGCCGCCAGCCCGGCCATCGCCCCGACGCAGATCCAGCCGAGCTCGCTGGACCTGCGCCTCGCCGCGCGCGGCCACCGCGTTCGCTCCGGCTTCCTGCCGGAGAACGTGCGCGTCGCCGACCGGCTCGAGGAGATGACGCTCTACACGTTCGACCTGAGCGACGGCGCCGTGCTCGAGAAGGGGCACTGCTACATCATCCCGCTGCTCGAACGGATCACCGAGCCGCTGCCGCACCTGATCCGCGCCAACCCGAAGTCGTCGACCGGCCGCCTCGACCTGTTCACGCGCCTGCTCGCCGACCGCTGCGGCCGCTTCGAGACGGTGCCGCCCGGCTACACCGGTCCGCTCTACCTGGAGATCGTGCCGCGCAGCTTCCCGGTCAAGGTGAAGGCCGGCCTGTCGCTGTGCCAGATCCGCTTCTCGCAAGGCGCGGCATCCCTGACCGACGCCGAGCTGCGGCAGGAACACCAGAACGGCGGCCTCCTGTTCGACGACCGCGGCGAACCGCTGCCGCTCGAGCAGCTGCGCATCGAGAACGGCCTGATGATGGGCGTCGCCCTGCGCCAGGACCGCGACATCCAGGGCCCGATCGGCTACGTCGCGCGCCGCTACACCGGCGTCGTCGACATGCAGCAGGAAGGCGCCCACGACGCCGAGGCCTACTTCGAGACCGTGCTCGAACCGCGCGGCGGCAAGCTGATCGTCGAGCCCGAGGAGTTCTACATCTTCGCCAGCAAGGAGCGCATCCGCGTGCCGAAGCACCTCGCTGCGGAGATGGTCGCCTACGACGTCGGCATCGGCGAGCTGCGCACCAACTACGCCGGCTTCTTCGACAACGGCTTCGGCGGCGAACGCGGCACGCGCGCCGTGCTGGAAGTGCGTCCGCACGACGTGCCGTTCCTGCTCGAGGACGGCCAGGTGTTCTTCAAGCTCGAGTTCTTCCGCACGCAGCAGCTGCCCGAGGTCGTCTACGGCGACCGCCGCCTGAGCTCGCACTACCAGGGCCAGGCGCTGAAGCTCAGCAAGCACTTCCGCGCGTAGTCGGTCGAAAGGCCCGTTTCGCGGCAGGCGACCGGTGGGCATGCTTCCTCGCAGACAGGAGGAATCATGAACATCGTGAGACTGCTGCTGACGTTTCTGCTCTCGGTCGGTTGCTTCGCCCAGGCATGGGTCGATCGCACAAACGGCAACGGCCCGGGGCCTACTTGGACTCGCCCTTCCATGGGATTCGACCCGGTGCGGGGTCATTCGGTTCTCGTGCAGAACCTCAGCCAAGGCAACGGTCAGACCTGGACGTGGGATGGAGTCTCTTGGGTCAACCGAGGACCCGCGCCAGGGAGTTTTGGAGGCATGGCCTGGCATGCAGCAACGCAGCAGTTGGTAGGCATCAGCTCGTCGAGCAGCATGGGCCTGACTACCTACACGCTGAACACGTGGACGGGGACCGCGTGGACGTCCTTGGGCAACGTAGCTGCGGGAAGCGCATCCTGGCCGAACGACTTTCAGGTCGGGGCCTACGACCCAGTTCGACAAGAAAGCGTCTTCCGACTTTCAGGCACTCAGCAAGCGCTGATCTACAACGGCAGCACGGTCTCACTCCGGACCATGGTAAGTGGCCCAACTGCCCAGAGCGTTCCCGAGGCGATGGCGTGGGACCCTGTGGCTCAACGCGTCGTACTCGCTCGCAACGAGTTCATGCAGCAGCTCATTGGCTCTACCTGGCTCTATCTGAGCGTCGTCCGATTCTATGAATGGAGCGGCTTCGGTTGGAATGTCCGCTATCCACAGGTGACTCCAGGGCTCCTAGGCGGAATGGCAACCGACACGCAACGCAACCGAATCGTGCTGTTCGATGGCGATGGCCCCACGAGCCAAACGCTGGGTGCGAACCAGCCATACCACACCTGGACATACTCCAACGGTTCGTTGACGCAGCTCAGTCCACCGCTGTCACCCACGCCGCGCGAGAACGCCGCGATGACCTTCGACAGCAACCGCGGCGTCATCGTCCTCTTCGGAGGTTCAAGCAACTACGGCGACACGTGGGAGCTCGACCTCGGCCCGATGGCGTCCTTCAACTCGTACGGCAACGGCTGCGTCGGCAGCCGCGGCATCCCGACGATCACTCCCGTAGCCGGTTCCCTGCCGCGCATCGGCAGCACGTTTACACTGCAGGTGAGCAACTTGCCGCTGTCCGGGCCTGCGTTCCTGGCGATCGGCTTCAGTGACACTGACTATGGAGGCACACCGCTGCCGCTCGACCTGGGCGTGATCGGGGCCCCGGGCTGCAATCTGCTGTGCGCCGTCGACGGACTCTATGGCTTGACCAACGTTCTCGGCAGCGCGACCTGGAGCATCAACATTCCGAACATCCCCGGCGGCCGCTTCTTCAACCAGGCGATCCCGTTCGACCCCACGGCGTCTCCTCTGGGCCTGACGACCAGCAACGGCGGCCACTCGATCCTCGGGCTTTGAATCACGCGGCTGGAGCCGGCAGCAGGCACGAAGCTCACTTGCCGAGCTTCGCCGCCCTCGCCGCCTGCACCGCGGCAACCAACGCGCGCACTCCCGTCCAGGTCGCGACCTCGTAGTCCGGGTAGTAGCGCGCACTGTGCAGCGCCGGCACGTCGCCGGCGGCGACCATCTTCGCCAGACGATCGGGCGCGATCGTGCCGAGCCGGAACATGCACAGCGGCACGTTCTCGCCGTACAGCCGACCGAAGTCCTCGGCGATCATCTCCGGCTTGCGATCGACGACCGCGGCCGCGCCGAACGTCGCGACGAAGCCCGCACGCACCGCCGCGGTCAACGCCGCGTGGTTGTGCAGCGACGGCGTGTGTTCGCTGAACACGACCTTCGGCGGCGGCGCCCCGTACGACAGCGCCACCGCCTTCGCCTTGCGTTCGATCGCCGCCAGCATGCGATCGCGCACGTCGGGCGCGTAGCTGCGCACGGTCGCCTGCAGGTGGCACTCGCCGGGCACGATGTTGTGCTTGTTGCCGCCCTGGATGGCGCCGACGGTGATCACGCACGCTTCCAGCGGATCGATCTCGCGCGACACGATGGTCTGCAGGTCGAGCACCAGCTGTGCTGCCTGCACGATCGGATCGACGGTCTTGTGCGGCGACGCGCCGTGGCCGCTCTTGCCGTAGACGGTGATGTCGCAGCTGTCGACGTTCGCCATCGCGAAACCGCTGCAGACGCCGACGCGGTCGTGTTCGAGGTCGGTCGCGGTGTGCAGCGCCAGCGCCCACGAAGGCCGCGGGAAGCGCGTCAGCAGGCCGTCGGCGAGCATCGCCTTCATGCCGCCGGCGCGTTCCTCCGCCGGCTGCAGCTGGAACACCAACGTGCCGGCGAACGCGTCGGGATGCTGCGCGAACCAGCGCGCGGCGCCGACCAGGCAGGTCATGTGCAGGTCGTGGCCGCAGGCGTGCATGGTGCCGATCGCGCGGCCGTCGGCACTCTGGGCGCGCACCGCCGACTGGTACGGCAGTCCGGTGTCCTCGGCGACCGGCAGCGCGTCCATGTCGGCGCGCAGCAGCCCGACCGGCCCCTCGCCGCGGCGCAGCACGGCGACTATGCCGGTGCCGCCGACCTCGGTGGTGACCTCGAGCCCGAGCGTCCGCAGTTCTTCGGCCATGCGCGCCGCCGTCGCCGTCTCCTGGAACGACAGCTCGGGATGCGCGTGCAGGTGGCGGTAGAGCGCGCCGAGCGATTCCTTGTGCTTGTTCCACCACGCGGCGTCCTGCGCCAGCAGCGGCGCGACCAACGGGAAGAGGGCGGCCAGAACCGACGTCGACGAGGAGCGGACGAACGCCATGCGACCATCGTGGCCGCGCGCGCGGCCGGCGCAATGCACCACCTTGCGGCCCTGCCGCGGCACGAGCACACTCCTCCCATGCTGGCGATCGGTGCGCACGAAGCGGCGGCCCTGCAGTTCGACGATCTGGCGTCGGCGCTCGAGGCGGGCCTGCCGATCGCAGCGCTCGGCGGCGATGCCGCAGCCGGCGAACGCGTCGTGCACGGCATCCTGCGGCAACGGCGCGTGCGCCTGACGCCGACCGAGGACACCGTGCTGCTGCACGCGTGGCGCGCCGGCACCGCGGCGGCAGCCTTGCGCAGCCGCGCCGAGCAGCGGCGCCAGCGCGCCGAGTTCCTGCGCACTCTGTGGAGCGGCCTGCGCTACCCGCTGCTGCTGCTCGGCATGGTGCTGCTGCTGGCGACGATCTCGACGGCGACGATGGGCAACGGGTTCCTGTTCGCCGTGCTCGCCCTGATCGGCGCCCTCGGCGCCGGTTGCTGGCTGGTGTTCCGCGGCGTGCAGCGCGGGGCCGAGTGGGTCGACCGCCTGCCGTGGATCGGCCCGACGCTGCGCGACGCCGGCGAGCTGCCCTACCTCGAGACCTTGCACGCGCTCTACGGTGCTGGCGTGCCGCTGCTGGCCGCACACGAAGCGGCGCTCGCCAGCGTCGCCGTGGTGTCGGTGCGCGTGCGCTTGACCGGGGCCGACCGCGTGCTGCGCGAAGGGCGGCCGTTGGCCGAGGCGCTGCTGGCGACCGGGGCGCTGCACCCGGAGACGCGGCAACTGCTGGCGACC